>NZ_CAIZIZ010000445.1 GCF_903933125.1 uncultured Lamprocystis sp.
ATCGTTATTCCCTCAAGGAAGCTGAGGCGACGTTCCAATCTGCTGAGGATTCCTTCTGGGGGCCGCACTGCCATGAGCGTCCGCCGTTACCGCTGGCGCTTGCGGCCAAGCGCTAAGAGGCGCGTCAGAAGCCTTGGACTCTCGACACCCTGCGCCTGATGCTGAAAAACTCGTGGCTAACACCGGAGGAGCAAGCCACCCTGCGTGCCGGCCTGCTGAGAAAGTTGACCCCCGAAGAGCGCCTGCACGGCCTGGATCCGGCGGAGGTACTCAAACGCTACGCGCTCGAAGAGCGCCTGCGCGGCCTCTCGCCGGAAGACATCCTGCGCGCGATGGATCCCAAACAGATCAAAGCCTGGCTCAAGCAACCCGGACACTCAGGGGATTGACAGAAATCGCCTGGCAGGCAGTTGGACATAAAGCGATTCCCAGGAATAAAGCTGCCGACGGCGCGGATGTGGGGGGGCGATTTCAGTCGCCCTCACCCGTCGTTAATCTTTCCCGGAAATTGAGGCGGGTCATGGCGATCACCACACACTAAGGTGATTTCCGGAACACCGGATACCACCCACCATCGGCTCGGATGTAGGTGCGACTTTAGTCGCACCGATTCGGACGCAGGTGCGACTGCAGTCGCACCTACATTGACCGGTATTTAAATTGTCGGAAATCACCTAAAGCCGCGACGGTCTGTCCCGAGATCCATGCCGAAATCGACTGGACACAGGGTCACGAATTTCTCGACAAAGAACTCCAAAAAGTGGTGCGCGATGCCGATCTGGGACGGCGCTATGCCGACAAACTCGTCAAGGTCGAGAAGTTGCTCGACTGGCACGCCCGCTGGGCCGAACTGGAAGCCAACCCTAACCCCTTCGCCCTGGTGGTCATGGCCCACCTCGAGGCGCAAGAGAGCAAAGACGGGGCCACCCGCAACGGCTGGAAGCTGCGCCTGGTGCGGCTCCTCTACGGGCGTGGCTACACGCGCCAGCAAATCCTGGAGATCTTCCGCGTACTCGACTGGATATTGCAACTGCCCAGGGACCTGGAGCTGGAATTCACTCGCGAACTCATGGCCTTCGAGGGGCAAGCCAAGATGCCCTACATCACCAGTATCCAGCGCATCGGCCGCCAAGAGGGCGAAGCCGCCATGCTCTTGCGCCTAATCGCCCGCAAGTTCGGTCCGCCCCCCGAGACGGTACGCGAGCGCATCACGCACGCCGACTCCGAAACCCTGTTGGAGTGGTCCGACCGCATCCTGACCGCCCAGACCCTTGACGAGATGCTCCACTAATCAAACGGCCAGACCAAACGGACAAACCACCTTGCCGCCGCGTCGCACCCGCGTTACCATAGCCAGTCGTTTAATGAATGAACAAATAGTGCAAACAGGAGCACTCGGCCAAGCCCCCCACAGACAGGGTAGGGCGGGAGCATGTCCGGACCCGTTCCAGCGCCCCGCACCGGCCGTCGGCACGTCTGCACCGCATCGAGCACGCCGTCGGCCCTCCGACCTTGATCATCGATCCGGCCATTGGCCGTCGCGGCCTGACCGTAAAAGTCGCGTAGCGACCCGGTGGGAGCGGCGTCCCGCCGCGCTGGGGCCGGGCGTGACTCCGCTTATCCAGACAGCCCTTTGGTGTAGGGGCGGGTGTTATCAGCCAGCGGACGTGATCACCGGACGTAGGGGCGGGTTTCAAACCCGCCCCTACACCAAGGGTCTGTGCGGATATCAGGTCGTCAGGCGATAAACCCGCCCCAATGTCCGGTGATCGTGACCGGTGCGCCCCAACCGGAGGCCGACGCTTCAGCGGGCGGCGCCGCCGCATCCGGCTGAAGCCGCGACGGTCTGTCGTCCGGGCACCACAGTGACCCGGACTCACCCCAGCCCCCAGGAGCCGCCCCGCCGTGAGCGAAGAGC
>NZ_CAIZIZ010000446.1 GCF_903933125.1 uncultured Lamprocystis sp.
GCTGCGCTTATCCACCCTACAAAACCTGCAATTTTGTAGGGTGGATAAGGCGCGCCGCACGATGTTCGGGATTCAGCACGTCGGTTGTGCGCGCCGCATCCACCATGGGCCGCAGCAGACCCTCAAATTTGGAATTGCTGGACCGGCGCCCACGCGCTGGTCCTGCCGATCATTCTCACCTGTCTCAGTGCCACCTTCACCGCCGAGGGGTTGGGCGGCCGGCCGATCTACAGCCTGCTGCTCGCCCAGGGCGACCATCCCCCGCCCTCGCCGCGCCGGCCGGAGCGCCGGGTCCTGGCCGCCGGGCTCATCCTGGTCGCACTGCTTGGGCTGGAACGACTGACGGGTTCCGCGCCTGGGATCATGCCGGCCACGCCCTTGGCGGGGACGACGAGCGAGGACCGGACCGCACCGTCCGGCGCCGTAACCCCCTCCCCGGCCCCGCTGGTCCAGGACCAACCGCGCTTCGCCATCCAACTCCTGACCGTGAACAGCGACGCGGGCCTCACCGCTTTCGCGCAACAGCACGGACTGTTCGGACAGGTGCGGACGCTGAAAGGCCGCCATCGGGACAAGGACTGGTATGCCCTGCTCCTGGGCGACTACGCCACCCAAGCCGAGGCCGAAGCCGCCCTGGCCGCCCTCCCGGCCGGACTGCGCCGCCTGAAACCGCTGGTGCGGCCGCTGTCGGCGGGCACGCGGCTGCTACCGGTCCAAGCGCCCCCTGAGCCCGGCGATGGGAGTCGGTTTTGACGGATGCGTGCAACCCACCATCGGTGTATGATTTTCCGCATGTCCGCGATCACGCCCGGACTGCCCCGCGCGCACTCCGGGCGACCGGACGGTTGCCGCACATCCTGGCCCGCTCCCGAAGCGGTCGCATCCGTGTGAATACCAAAGGCCGACCATGGATTCCTACACCAATCAGACCTATGACGAAATCCCGGTCGGGGCGACGCTGACCGTCACCCGGCGCCTGAGCCGCGCCGATGTCGAAGCGCTGACGCTGGTCTCCGGCGACCTCGACCCCTTCCATCTCGACGCCGCGGCCCCCGCGGCCGAACTGATCGTGGAGGCGGTGAGTGCCGAGGCCCTGGTGTCCGGCATCCTCAACCGGCGGCTGCCGGGGCCGGGCACGCGCATCCTGGCGCAAGACCTGCGCTTTTGCGGCGACCTGACCGTGGGCGACGAACTGGTGGGCACCGTGACCGCACTGGAGAAACGTCCGGACGATCACCAGATCGTTTTCGACTGTCAGGTGCGCCGGGGCGACGAGATGCTGGTGACGGGCACCAGCACCGTCGCCGCACCGACAACGCGACTGCGTTATTCGGACGTCGCCACGCCCGAGGTGATCCTGCGGCGTAACGACGGCTTCGCGCCGCTGTTCGCCCGTTGCCTGGGGCTGCCGCCGGTCCTGTGCGGCATCGTTCATCCCTGCGACCGCGACGCGCTGCTGGGGCCGATCGAGGCGGCCAAGCGCGGGCTCATCGCGCCGGTGCTGATCGGACCGGCGGCCAAGATACGCGCCGTCGCGGCAGCCGAAGGCGTGGATCTGACGCCTTATCGCATCGTCGACGTCGAGCATAGCCATGCGGCGGCACGGCAGGCGGTGGCGATGGTCCGCGCCGGCGAGTTGGATGCCCTGATGAAGGGCTCGCTGCATACGGACGAACTCATGGCCGCGGTGGTCGACGGGGCGACCGGCCTGCGTACCGAGCGCCGGGTCAGCCATGTGTTCGTGATGGATGTTCCGACCTATCCGCGGCTGCTCCTGCTGACCGATGCCGCCATCAATATCGCACCGACGGTGCGGGACAAGGTGGACATCTGCCAGAACGCCATCGACCTCGCCCAGGTGCTCGGCATCGCGACGCCGCTGGTGGCCATCCTGGCCGCGGTCGAGACCGTCAACCCGGCGATGCAGGCGACCGTCGATGCGGCCATGCTGTGCAAGATGGCCGACCGCGGTCAGCTCACCGGCGGCACCCTCGACGGGCCTTTGGCGTTCGACAACGCGGTGAGCGAGGAGGCTGCCCGGACCAAGAAGATCGTCTCCCCGGTAGCGGGCCGGGCCGACATCCTGCTGCTGCCCGATCTCCAGGCCGGCAACATGGTGGCCAAGCAGCTCCAGTACCTGGCCGGGGCCGACAGCGCGGGCATCGTGCTGGGGGCGCGCGTGCCCATCGTGCTGACCAGCCGCGCCGACACCGTGCGCACCCGACTGGCATCCACGGCGGTGATGGTGCTGGTCGCCCAGGCGTGGCGTCGACCACCGCAGGCGGCCGGGCAGACGTAGGGGCGGGTTTTAAACCCGCCCCTACACGAGTGCCTGTCCGGATATCAGGTACGAAGGCTATCGTTCTGACTCCTGACTTAACCTATCAACAACGCGTCAACCAACAGAGGAACCGATGATGTCTATTAGCAACGCGGCGACCGTCCAGGGTGCCTTTTCCGCCGAGGTACAAAAGCACTGGGGCTGGCTGCTGGCCCTGGGCATTCTTTCAATCATCCTGGGCACCGCCGGGTTCTACATGACCTTCATGCTCACCCTGGCGAGCGTCCTGTTCTTCGGGATACTGATCCTCGCCGCCGGACTCTTTCAACTGGTCCATGCCTTCACCTGCAAGGGTTGGAAGTCGGTGCTCTGGCATGTGCTGATCGCCCTGCTGTACATCGCGGCCGGGGTCGACATCATCATGGACCCGGCGCGTGCCTCCGTCGTCCTCACCCTGGTGCTGGCCGGCATTCTGATCGCGGTCGGTCTGGTGCGCATCATCATGGCCTTCCAACTGCGGCCGGCGGCGGCGGGCTGGTTTTGGGTGGCGCTCTCGGGCCTGGTGTCCATCGTGCTGGGCGGCATGATCCTTGGCCAATGGCCGGAGTCCGGCATGTGGGTGATCGGCCTGTTCGTCGCCATCGAACTCATCTTCAATGGCTGGTCCTATCTCTTCATGGCGCTGGATGCGCGCAAGGCCGCGCGCTGATCCTGGTTGGCCGAGAGCGGTCGGACCGCATCCGCGCTGCCGACCTTGGTCATAAGCCCGGCCACCGTGCGATCCGCGGGGTCGTCGGTCCGAATAGCGGCCCCTACAGGTCAGGGTGTTACCGTAGGGTCCGCTGTGCGGACCCTCTACGGCCGGAACCGGAGACAACGATGACTTGGGAACAGAGAATCCACATTGACCCCCTGATCTGCCATGGGCAAGCCTGTATCACCGGAACGCGCGTACCGGTATCCGTCGTGCTCGACAACCTCGCCGCAGGGCTGGCCGCGCAACAGATCATCGACAGCTATCCATCACTGACCGCTGACGATGTTCACGCGGCTATCCGGTATGCGGCCGAGTTGGCTCGCGAACAGGTCATCGACCTGCCGAAGCGCGCTCGGTACGCGCCACCCCGAATCACTGCGTCATGACGCCGGACCAACCCCTCACCATCGCCCCGCACGCCCGTATCCTGCTGGTGCGCCTCTCCGCCATCGGCGACATCGTGTTTGCCTCGCCACTGATCGCGGCGCTGCGCCGTGCCTGTCCGCAGGCACATATCGCCTGGCTGGTCCAGCCGGAGTGCCGGGCGCTGCTCGACCGCCATCCGGATCTGGACGAGGTGATCGTCTGCCCCATGGGCCACTGGCGGCGGCTGTGGCGTGAACGTCGGTTCGGTCAGTTGGCCAGGGGGCTGCTGGCCATGCGTGAAACGCTGCACGAGGGGCGTTTCGATCTGGCCCTGGACTTGCAAGGACTTGCCAAGAGCGGGCTGCTGACCCGACTGTCCGGTGCGCGGGAGCGGGTCGGCCTGGGCTCGCGCGAGGGCAGCGCCTGGCTCATGACCCGCACGGTTGACCGCGGCGGCGACCCGCGGCGCATCGGCTCCGAGTACCTGCATCTGGCACAGATGCTGGGTCTGCCCACTGCCGACTTCGCGATGGCCGTTCACTATGACGCGGCCGCCGCGACCGCGGCCGACGCGACGCTGGTGCGGGAGGGGCTGACCAGCGGCTTCGCGGCCCTGTGCCCCTTCACCACCCGACCGCAGAAGCACTGGTTCGAGGACCGCTGGGCCGACCTGGCCTGGCGCCTGCGCGCGGACCTGGGGCTGATCCCGGTGCTGCTGGGCGGTCCGGGCGACCGGGAGGCCGCGGATCGGATCAGCGATGCGGCCGGGGCGGCCGATGGAACGGCTGATGGGGCAGATAACCCCCTGGTCAATCTCGCGGGCCAGACCAGCCTGAGCGAGGCCGCCGCGCTGATCGACCACGCCGCCCTGCTGGTGGGGGTGGACACCGGCCTGAGTCACATGGGCATCGCCCACGGCACCCCGTCCGTGCTGCTGTTCGGCTCCACCTGCCCCTACACCGATACGACGCGCGCCAACGCCCGGGTGCTCTATCACCGGCTGCCCTGCTCCCCCTGCAAGCGCCGACCCACCTGCGACGGGGCCTTCACCTGCATGCGTGACATCCGCGCGCGCGAGGTGCTGGCCGCCGCCCGCCAGGTCATCGGTCAGGCGCCGTGAGGGTCTTGCACGTCGAGGGCGGCCGGCACCTCTACGGCGGGGCCTTCCAGGTCCTGCACCTGATCCGGGGTCTGCACGCGCGCGGTCACGAAAACCTGCTCGCCTGCCCGCGCGGCTGCGACCTTGCCGCCGCCGCCGCGCCTTTCGCCCAGGTCCAGGGCCTGCCCATGCACGGGGATGCGGACCTGCTGCTGGTGCCGCGCCTGCTGCGACTGATCCGCGCGAGCGCGCCGGACTTAGTGCACCTGCACAGCCGCATCGGGGCGGACGTGATGGGCGGGATCGCGGGGCGCGTGGCCGGGGTGCCGGTGGTCCACACCAGGCGGGTGGACAACCCCGAGGCAGCCTGGCTCGTGCGTTTGAAATACCAACTGCATGATCGGGTGATCGCCATCTCGCAGGAGATCGGGCGGGTGCTGACCGCGGGCGGGCTGCCGGCCGACAAGCTGCGGGTGGTGCGCAGCGCGGTCGACTGGCAGCGCTACGCCCGACCCGGCGACCGCGCCGCGGCGGCGCAACGGCTCGGGATACCGGCAGACGGACTCTGGATCGCCGTCGTCGCCCAGTTGATCGAACGCAAGGGACACCGCGTCCTGCTGCGGGCATTGCCGGCACTGGTCGCGACACACCCGGACCTGCGGGTGATCTTCTTCGGCCAGGGCCCGCTGGCCGCGGACCTCGCGCAGGAGGCGCGCGCCCTGGGAGTCGCCGATCAGGTGACCCTGGCGGGTTTTCGCACCGACCTGGACGAATTGCTTCCCTGTGTTGATGTGCTGGTGCACCCGGCCCTGATGGAGGGCCTTGGCGTCGCGCTGCTTCAGGCGGCCAGCGCCGGGGTGCCGATCGTCGCCAGCCGTGCCGGGGGCATTCCGGAGGCGGTGCGCGACGGGGAGAACGGTGTGCTGGTCACCCCCGGAGACGCTGCCGCCCTGAGCGCCGCGGTTGCCGCGCTACTCGCCGACCCGCAGCGCCGCCGCATCCTGGGTGCCGCGGGCCAGGCACTGATGGCGCGGGAGTTCTCCATCGCCGCGATGGTGGAGGGGAATCTCGCGGTCTATCGGGAATTACTTGACGAATCCCGTTCGGCCGCGTCCGGCAGCCAGCGCTCACGCAGCCGCTCCACATAGAGCGCGCGCGCGACCAGGTTGGGGATCTTCAGGATCAGCTTGCCCAGTTCCCCCTCGCCCGCCAGGGTGAGGATGCCGAAGTAATAGAGCAGCGAGGCCATAAATGGCTGGTCTTTGGTCGCCGCCAAAACCTCGGCCACCCCGAAGCGCCGTGCCAACTCCGGGATCGTCACAGTCGCGTCGCCGCTCAACGCTTGGACCAGCAGCGCCTCGCCGTGCGGCAGGTCGGCGATGTAGACCAACTTACCGCGGTCCATCGCCAGGTTTTCGTCCAACAGCCGTCGCGGCGGCTCGCCATGCCGCTGCAGGGCCTTCAGAAAATAAAGCGTCAGGGTTGGATTGTAGAGACTCGCCGTGGCGTCCTCACTGAAGCGATAGCCGTTGTAGAAGGTACGCATGGTTCCAAGCGCCGCGGCGGATGACCAGACAGCCGGCGCACCGTCGTCCCCGCGCTCCTGCGCCAGATGATCCAGCACGGTCGCCACTTCAGCCTCGGTGAAGCCGCACAGGTCATTGAAGTCAGGCTCCAGATAGATGCTCTCGCCGACGTTGTAACCGCTGGTCATAGTGCTCCAGCATAGACAGCAGCAAACTCTTGCCGAAACGGCGAGGTCGGATAAAAATCAGTTGCCGCCCCGCCGCTTCGAGCATCGCAATCCGCTCGGTGCGATCCTGATACCAGTAGCCGTCCCGGATCAGGGTGGCGAAATCGCTCAAGCCGTAGGGAAATTTCATTTTGGACATCAATGGATTCAAGACTGTCACTGGTCCGGCGCCCGAACCACCGCCGACCCTTTGGGCCGATTCTTGAACAAGAGCTTCCAGAGGAAGCCCAGCCGATCGTCGCCAAGCGAAATCGCCTTGCGCGGCAGGGCGAGCGGATCGAAGGCGCTGGTCGCCCGGGCTCGCAGGCAGGTCACACCCGTACCGTATCCCGCGCCGGCCGCCGCCGCGACGACAGCCGCATCGTGACTGCCGTAAGGGTAGCAGAGGTGGGTGACGGGTTCGCCGAGCAGGTCCTCCAAAATCTGCCGACTTCCCGACAACTCGGACTCCAGCGTCGGGTGGGACAACCCGGCCAACGGCACATGACTCAAGGCATGAGAACCCACCTGAATGCCGGCACGGCGGACCTCGCGTAGACGTGGGGCGTCCATCAGCAGCGCATCGGGCAACCCATCGGTCCGCAGCCAGTGCGCCTGGCAGCCGACCAGGCCGGCCACCACATAGACCGTCGCCGCAAACCCGTAGTTCTGCAACCAGGGCAAGGCGAACGCATAGAAGTTCTCATAGCCGTCGTCGAAGGTGATAGCCACCGCCCGGGACGGTACCGGACACACGCCGGCCAGGCACGCCTGGACCTGATCCATCGTCAAAACACTGCACCGCAGCCGCTTGAGCAGCGCCATCTGGGCGGCGAAGCGGCGATGATGGCAATAGACCGCGCGATGCGTCCGGACGCGTCGGAAGTCGCCGACCTGGTGGTACATCAGAATCGAGATGCCGCTCATGGCCGTGCCCCGGCCAGTGCCTGTCGATAGACGGCCTCGACGCGATCCGCCATGGTCTCCAGTGAGAACTGCCGCAGGAACCGGGCGCGGCCGTTGAGCCCGAACCGCTCGCGCAGCGCCGGGTCCGCGGCCAGCCGGCCCATGGCCGCGGCCAGCGCCGCCGCATCTTCACTCGGAACCAGCAGACCCGTCTCCCCATCCACCACCACCTCCGGGATACCGCCGATACGGGAGGCGATCACCGGCAATCCGGCCGCCGCCGCCTCGATGAGTGCGAGTGACAAAGCCTCACGACGGGAGGGTACGATCAATCCGTCGAGTTCGCGGATCAACTGGGGCGCCGTGTCGCTGAATCCCAAGAAGTGCACACGTCCGGCGACACCCGCGATCCGCACCTGCTCACGCATCGCCGAGCCCCAGGGGGTTTCCGGGTCACCGATCAGGGCCAAATGGACCCGTGGCTCGCAGTGCGCCAGTGCCGAGATCGCCACGTCCTGGCCCTTGTCGCGCAGGAAGCGCGCCAGGATACCGAACAGGACCGCGCGGTCAGGCAAATTCAACGTCGGCCGCAGCGTCGACTGCACTGGAAGCGTCAGCGGGTCCGCGGCGCCGTTGTAGACCACGCTGATCCGCTCCGCGTCATAACCCTCTTGAACCAGAAAGCGCTGGACGGCGCCGCTCACCGCAATCAGCCGATCGGCACGGCCGAAATGCTTCCCCGCGTTGGTGGAGTGGGCTGTCGCCACCACCGGCAGCCCGGTCAGACGCCCACCGATGCCGGCATACCGCGCACCACGGGTCAGATGCCCGTGGATGAGATCGGCACCGCGGCGCCGCGCAATCCAGGCGAGTCTGAACATCGAGACCGGGTCATAGAAACCATGCATCGGCAGAGCGTCGCCGGGAAAGCCGGCCGCCCGGAAGCGCTTCATCAGCCAGGAATCCGCGGGGCCGGCGTAGGCCGGTCGGTGGCCGCGGCGGCTCAAGGTCTGCGCCAGAGCGAACAGGTGGGTCTCGGCCCCGCCGCGGCCGTGGCTGTGCAATACGAAGAGGGGCTTCATTCCAAATGCAGGATCCGGGCTGGTCATGTGAGTAACTCAGGCGCGAGGGTAGTGCGCGCCGACCGCGAACACAACGCCGAGCCCGCGGAGAACCGACATTAGCAACCAGGAAAAGCCCTACCCGCGTCCCCGTTGAGACCATGGCCGCAGGTCCCAAAGATCCGAACCGCCGCTCGAACTCTCACTGACCCGCGAGATTGATCATGCAGATAAATGGACCCGCAATCGAGTTCTTCGCCTTCATCGGGGTCACCGCCTGGCTGCTCTTCATCGGGCCCAAGACCTCCAGATCCAAAGGCGCGGAGCCGACATCGACCCAGGATGCACCTGCGACGGACGCCGACGCCGACGAGCCGCGGCAACGACCCTGAGCCCTGCACCCCGCGCCCGCCGGGTGATCGCGTACCCCCGGCACACATCGGCCAATCGGGTGCTACACTATTTAATGAGCGAAGGCGTGGACCAGAGCCCCCTTCGTGGTGCGCGGGGGGCCAGGCGCCGTGTTCGCGCTGCCTGCGTGGCCCGCGAGTCCTGATTCCTTCCGGAGATTCCCGATGAAACAAAGTTTCAAAGACATTCTGGAGACGATGGTGCGCGAGCGCATCTCGGCCGGGGAAGACCCGCTTGACTTGTTCAAAGACCTCACCCGCGAGGCGAATCTGGTGTTCGGCCACTACAACCTGGAGTACGAACTCGGCCTGATGTTGCGCTGACGGTCAGCGCACCGGGGGAACGGCGACCATCGCCCCGCTGGTCGCCATGCGGGTGGCGGCATGGGCCCTTGGCCTTTTTTTAACGCAACGTAATCATCTCGTCCCCAACCTGTGGTCTGCCGCCATCCATGAGTGTTTCGCTCTGCATCCCAGCCACCGCTATCGCGACGCGGGAGATTTCGGCTACGGAAGGCAATAGAAAAATGAGAGGGTTTTCCGCGGCAAGACCTCGACCGACTGCGCATCGCCAAACATTCGGATTGCCGGGACGTGAGACCGACAAAGACTGCTAGCAAACCAACGAATTGCGGATGCTTGCTACAATCTCCTGAAGAAAGCCAACGACTTCCTCTTTTTCTGGATTGTCAGCGAGGATATCAGCCGCATTTTTGATGTGATAAAAAATGGAAGGCCTTCCTCCGACCTGCCTGTCAATTTCTTTGGTCAAGAGACTCCATTTCATCAGCAACGTTTCTAGTTCATGCCAGCAAGGGGCTCTTACAAGAAGCGCCACACGATCTTCACCCGAACTACGTATCCAATGATGACGCAGCATCACCCGACATGCCCTTTCCAGCAACTTATAGAGATCGTGATCCTTCACATCGACAGGCACAATCGCACCATCCACGTTCATCGGGCGTCTTCCATGACGATCGATCCAGTCCCTTGCAAGCGCTCCGTCCAGCGTCTTATCGCTTCTTTCCGACACCAGTTGAATCCAACCGACGTCGGGAAATGATGATGAAAGGCGGGTGGTTTCATCCGCGATGAGCGTGCTGACTCCCACCGAATCGAATAACACCCCCGAAATATCCGCCCCTCTCAGGTCGAATTGATTGATGGAGCTATCGGCAATGCGTGCGAGCTGAGCCGTACCCCTGATAACTGCATCGTCCACATTGGCACCGACGATCCCAACGCCGTTCGGCAAATCCGAGACGGGAAGTGCCGCCAAGAGAAGTGCAGCGATGTTACGTCCGGATCGATCGAGATTCGAGGCTTGTGACAAGAGATCTTGTCCAACCTTAAGAAAGGTCTGCGCTTGGACGGATGGTATAGACTCGAATACAGCGCCGAAACTCACCAGAAAATCCGCCCCAAGGATTGTGCGGCGGAGGAACTTTGGAACCTCCTTATCCCGGACAGCGTTGATGGCTGAGTGAGAAAGAAAAAAATTATAAAACTCGGAATGCGCAAACCGGCGGTAGCCATGACGGTCATCATTAACAAGAAACGCAAGAACAAGAATCCGGTTCTTCAGCAGTCGCTTGATCGTGTCGTCGCAACCATCACCGAGAACTATTTCCACAAACCAGAGCAGCATCTCCTCGTCGACCGATTCAGTTTGGTTCTCCGCAATATCCCGAGCCGCCTCGACGAGCACTTGAATTATGAATTGCTCGCGCTGCTCTTGATCCATGACCTGCTCAACACGATCACCGAATTTTCCGGCTTCACGTGTGACCATAGCGTTCATCAAATGAATCAGCGGCGGAGTAGTCAGGAACTCAGTGTTCTTGCCAAGGCCAGCCAACTGGGAGAGAAAGAACGGGCGCAACGCGTACGATCCCTGCTCGAATAACCCCAATTTTTCCGCATGTGCTATTTCATTTTCCTGCCAGTCGCGACCCTTAAGCCAGCGCTTGGCAACGTTAGGATCAACAGCTTTCAAGCTCAGCACACCCAGCCGGTGGTGCGCCCGCCCGAGGCGGGGAATCGCTTTCAGAAGTCGTTCCCGACCGATGAACGTCTCACGACCGGCAAGGATCAATGCCCCCTGCCCTTCGATGTCTTCGATCGTTTGAGCCAGTTGTGCCCAGGCAAGATCATAACCTTCAGGATCACCTAGCTCATCAAAACCGTCGATCGCGAGCTGCACTAATCCGTGTCTGACCAAGACTGGAAGTTGGTCATAGGTAACCTGCACCCGCATGGTCTGTAAACTGTAGGCGATCAAGTCCTGCAAAAAAGACAAGACCCGTCCCCTACTCTGAACATGTAAGAGAAGTGGCGCCTGGACCTGCATAAAATCGCGGGAACGGCGCAGTGCTAATCGCTCTATCAGGATGGTTTTACCAACACCTGCCGGGCCATCGATCAGGAGCGTTCTTAAACACTCGCCCTCTCCACGGCTAGCGGTAAGAAAGTCGTCGATGTTATCGAGGTTAGCATCAATACTCCCAGTATCGATAGTCATCGATCCCGATACCGGAAGCAACAGCGCCTCGTCGACTGAGGTTCTTAAAATTCTGTATTGTGAACTAGCCCAAGTCCGCAAGTCGGCAAATACCTTAGACGCGAGCAGGACGCGGTAATTCGGGTAGCGGGTGACTGGATCGGTCTCGTTAGACGACTGAACAACACAGCCGGTATGCTTGTCGAATTTCAGTGACAACTTGACGCCATTGCGATACAGAACAACCTTGACATGACGGGAATCCTCATGGACAACCGGAACATCTGTTCCCACATCGGAAAACAGCGAGAGATCATCGCGAAGCCTATCAGTCGTTGGAATCATGTCGTATCCTCTTTAAGGATCCCGGTGAGTTCAAGATGCTTACTTTGTTGTCGTCGGCGTAACAGCAGCGTACGACCACCTTTACCTTTCGACCACGCCTCGGCAACGAAGGCTGCCGGCACAAAATCATCATCCTCTGCAAGGATCACCCGCCAGTCCGCAGGATCAAACCGAGCATGAGTCACCAAATCGCAAGCAAGGGCGGTATCGACCATTTTTTCACGTTCGTCCCCATGAGAGTCAGCCGCCGGGCGACAGGTGTCGGGGAGTTCTATCTGCGGCGGTTTCTGCCTTTTCCGGTGCGGCAATGCGTTGATTAGATTCTCGCTATACTCGATTGGCCGCCAGAAAACGACGTGATCGAACCTTGGGAACTCGAAATCCGCACTCGACTCTAGCGTCCTCATCGCATCTCGGTTCTCGGTGCGCGTCAGCCCCCGATACCAACCGTGATAAAGACGCAATCGCACATTGAATAAAACGTGCGGCTCCGTTTCGGTTAGACATACCGCGAGTGCACGACATGTCCTGTCTAAAGTAGCTTGAGCCCGCCGCATTGGATTCTGGATTTTCGTTGCGCCCGCATTATAGATCTGAGCTGTCCAATCGACGAATGCAAGAACTTCAATCCGGCGTATAGCCATGGTCCACGATCGCTCTAAAACATTGGTCGAATTACCCGGTATTGCGCATCCCCGCCGCAATGGCATTGATGGAGCGCAGCAGCGGGTCGAGCCACTCTTCGCGCTTGGTTTCGTCGGTTTCGCCACGATAGCGGGCTAGGGCCGCGACCTGAATATGGTTCAGTGGGTCGAGGTAGAGGTTGCGGCGGGACAGCGACTGCGCCAGTTCCGGTGTTTCTTCCATGAGCCCGCGCAGTCCGGCGACATTCAGCACCTGGGTGCGGGTGCGCTCGTATTCAGCCTCGATCAACCCGTAGATCACTTCGGCGCGCGGGCGATCCTGCGCCAGACGCAGGTACTCACGCGCAATGTGCATCTCGGCCTTGAACAGGGCCATCTGGGTATTGGATAACAAGGCCCGGAAGTAGGGCCACTCGTGATACATCCGCTGGAGCTTGGCGAGCCGCTGCACATCGCCGCCGCGCCAGCGCTCCAAGGCCTGACCAACACTAAACCAGGCCGGCAGGGTCAGGCGGGACTGACCCCAGCCGAAGACCCAGGGAATGGCGCGGATAGATGACAGCGTCCGGTTACCCGGTTTACGGTGCGACGGCCGTGAGCCGATGTTCAACAGGGCGATCGCATCGAGCGGGGTGCACTCATAGAAATAATCCATGAACCCCGGCGTGTCATGCACCATCGTGCGGTAGGCTTCCTCGCCGTAACGCGCCAGCTCGTCCATGATTCCCAAATAATCGTTGCGATCCTCCGTGAGTGGTTCGATCAAACACCGACTGGCCTTGATGAGCCCGCTGATCCCCATGATCAGCTCGTAGCGGGCGGTCTCCGGATTGGCGTAGCGGTAGGACAGCACCTCGCCCTGCTCGGTGAATTTGATCTGCCCATGCACCGTATCGACCGGTTGGGCCAGGATCGCCTCGTGGGTCGGGCCGCCGCCGCGGCCAACGGTGCCGCCGCGACCGTGAAAGATGCGGCAGGACACCCGCCGATCGTCGGCCAGCGCGATGACCTTGCGCTGGGCATCGTAGAGACTCCAACTGGAGGATAGGATACCGCCATCCTTGCACGAGTCCGAGTAGCCGAGCATGACTTCCTGGTGATTGCCGGAAGCCTTGAGCAAGGCGCTATAGGTCGGATTATCGAACAAGGTCGACATGACCCCCTGGATATGGCCCAGATCCTCGATCGTCTCGAACAGCGGTGAAATCTGGATGTGACAAAACCAGCCGTCGCGGTCGCGCCCGGCCAGTCCGGCGAGACGCGCCAGCAGCATGACCTCCATCACATGGCTGGCGGCGTGCGTCATCGAGATGACGTACTGACCGAAGCAACCGGCGCCGATCTCCGCGCGCATGCGGGCCATGACCTCGAAGGTCTCCAGCGTCTCGCGCGTCTCCGGGGTCAGCGTCGCCTTGTCGACGATGAAGGGATGCGGGTGGGCAATCGCCTCGGCCAGGGCCATCAGGCGCTGCTCCTCGTCGAAAGCCTGGTAATAGGGTGCGCCGGACTGGCGGGCGAAGAGTTCAGTCACCGCCTGGGTGTGACGGGTGGACTCCTGGCGGCAGTCCATGTGGACCAAGTGGAAACCGAACCCCTCGGCGAGCCGGATCAGATCCTGCAAGGGACCGGCCGCGGCGTTCGCGTCGCCATGGTGGATCAGTGAGTCGCGGATGAGATAGAGGTCGGTCAGGAACTCCCGATCGCCGTTGTAGCCCGCCGGCAGGACTTCGTGGTGCGCACCGCGGATCCGCGCACGCACCCGCGCCAGATTGGCGGCGAGTCGATGCGCCATGATGGCGAGTTTTCGCCGATAAGGCTCGTTGACATGGCGGCGCAGGCTCTCACCCATGGTGTTGAGCCAGTAGTCCTCATCCGCATCCAGGCTGTCCAGGAAGGCCGGCGAGGGCGCACACATGGGCACCGAGTGGCTGAGCATCCGCCGCAACCCCTCCACCCGCCGCTGGTATTCTTCCAGCACCAGTTCGTGATGCAGACGCACCGCCAATTCCGTGGTCTCGGGCTTGACAAACGGGTTGCCGTCACGGTCGCCGCCGATCCAGGATCCGAAGCGAATGAAGCTCGGTGCCCGAATCCCGCTGGCCGGCCCATAGGTGCGGCGGATCGCCTTCTCCAGATACCGGTAAAGCTCAGGCACCGCCTTGAACAGGGATTCGCGGAAATAGTGCAGACCCTGGCTGACCTCATCGGTGACCTGGGGTTTGTGGACCCGTACCTCATCGGTCTTCCACAGAATCTGGATCTCGGTCAGGATCGCCTGGAGTTGTTCCTCCAGTTCTTCCTCGTTGAGTCGCTCGCGATGCAACCCCTGGGCGATCAGGAAGATGCGCCGGAAGGTATCCATGACCGTGCGGCGCTTGGACTCGGTCGGGTGCGCCGTGAAGACCGGCAGATAGACCAGATGGTCGAGCAGGCTCTGGAAGTTCTCCGCGCTCACCCCGTCGGCGTGCAGTTGGCGCACGGTGTCGTCGAGTGAGCCGATCCACAACCGCTCGCCGGAGCTGATCCGATCCATGCGGTAGAGATAGGCGTTGAGTTCCTCCGCCGTATTCACCAGCCCGAAATAGATGGTGAAGGCGCGGATCACCTCAGACAGGGTTTGGGCGTCCAGCCCGTCGATACGCTTCATCAGCCGGTCGCGCACCGCCGCATCTTCCTGTTCGCGCAACTGCATGAAGCCGTCACGCAAGCGCTCCACGATCACCAGGACCCGCTTGCGGCTGTGCTCGCGCAGCACCTCGCCCAGCAGGGCCGTGAAAAGCTTGACGTCGCGCTCCAGCGCCTCGTCTTTGGTGAACTGATTCATCAAGGGGGTCTGCCTGCGGCCGTTAGGGTTATTGCCTTTGCGGGCATTCTAACCCCTGGAAGCGGATCACCGTCGGATGAATCCGCGACCCGGGTCACGATCGGCCTAGGGCGTCCGCGGCGGCGGAGCGAGCCATTCGTAGTTCGTGGGATTGTCCGGGCAGAGACCGAGCCCGCACTCGAGGCCGGTCGACAGAATGTTAGCCAAGACCATCAGGGTGAACAGCACCAAGGCCAGCAGACCCAGGCGCCCCGGAGCTGCCGGCTGAGTACCGGGGCGGTCGTCCGACTGGTTGAAACCGCCGTCGAACAGCAGCAGGACGGCCGTGCCGACAATGATCAGCCCGAACAGCAGCGCCGCCCAGCTATAAAAATGCAACCCCAGAAAAGGCTCACCGTAGGCACCTGTGCCCGGCACGATATGCAGCAAGACCTGACGCACGGCTACCGCACCGCCGGCTACTGCACCGAGGATCACCACGGCGTAATGGCTGGCCCGCGTTCCGCAGGTCAGATTCAGCGCCAAACCAAAGCCGGCCAGCACAAAACCGCCCCGCTGCAGCAAACACAGTGGACAGGGCAGGTCGCCGTGGATGACCTGGTCCGCAAAGGCAAACGCCAGCACCGCGACAATGGCGAGCAGACCGAGGGTGTTCAGATGCAGGGACAGGGTCCTTAACATGATCGATGGCCCCTAAAAGGCAAGCGGGAGTGGGTCTGTGACATGCAAGTGGAACAGCCATAGCAAAGCGGCCAGCGCCAGGACCCAGGCCCCCAGCGCCAAGCCGCGTTGCCGCACGAACAACGCGCCCAGACCAAGCGCGGCCAGAACGAACGGCAGGGTCATCATCGGTGCATCTCCGCCACGTCCTGGCGCTTGACCAGGTAATAGCCGCCGACGAGTGTACCGAGCAAGGCCGCGATCCCCAGCATGGCCATGGGGTCGGTCGTTTCCTTGTCCAGGATCACGACCTTGCGGGTCAGGGCCGTGATGGCAATCAACAACATCATCTCCACGTGCACTGATTTATCCTTCATGTACATATAGATACTGGACATGAGTTCGATCGCGATCAGCACCATGAGGAACATGCCGAAGATCTCGAACAACTCGTTCAGGCCCATCAACAGGCCATGCGGACTGGTCATATCGATATAGAGGAGATAGCCAAGCTCCGCCACGGCGATCATGGCCACAGCCGCGATCAGGATCAGCAAGACTGCCGCAAGGAACTTCTCGAAGGCATGAAAAACATTATCAAACATCGCCTATCTCCCCGCTGAACTTAAGCGTGGGCGGCGCGCCGCCGGGCGCGCCGGGCGATCTCAGCGATCTCGGCCGCCGGGGCCGACTGCGCCAGCGCGTCCAGTTCCTGTTTGGCCCAGGCGCGGTCGCCGAACAGATCGACGATCGACTCCGCCCACTCCACCCGGTCGGCAGACTGACTCAGACGGTCCTTGAGCCCGACATAGACCGCGCGGATCTGCTCCTGAGCGACCCCGTCCGCGCTGAGCCGGCGGGCCAGTTGCCGGGCCTGGCCCGCGGACGCACAGCACGCGGCCGCCTTCGCGACCAGGTCGCGCGCGGGCGCCTCCAACCCCAGATCGCGCGCGACACGCGCCATCTCGGCGCATTGGAAGTGGCTGGTTGCCTGCCCCGCGGCTTGCTCCAGGACGGCCGCGGCGCCCGCGGCGTCACCCAGCAAGCGCCCGCGTACAGCGGCAAGCTTCGTCAGGTCATAGACGCCGGCCGACCCACCCAACTGCCGTGCGAAACCGTCCAGCAGGTCGGCGACCAGAGCGCGCGACCGCTCGCGGTCCGGCAGGAGCTCGACCGCGGACTCGGCCACCGCGCTCACACCCGCGAACCCTTGAACCCGTTCACCCGCCTCTTTCAGCAGGCGCTCGGCCCACGCGCTGTCGCCGAGATGGCGACTCACGCCCTCCACCAGTTTACGGGCCCTGGAGAAGTCCCAGCCCTCATCCTCCAGCCGCTGCTGCGCATCCGCCAACAGCTTTTGCGCGTAGAAGCGGTCTGCCAACTCGGCCATCACGGCATCCGCCAGCTTCAGCGTCTTGACCGCCGAGTCGGCACTCTTCTCACGCTCCTGGAAGAGCGCGTATTTCTCCTGGTTGGCTTCACGCCGGGCGAGCTTGTCCTCCACCTGGGCGACCCAGTCAGGCATCCCGGCGAAATGGTCCTTGACCGCCGCCACCACGCTCTTCATCTCTCCGACGGAAGACACCTGTTCCTCGGCCTTGCCGAGCAGGCCCCGGGCCAGATCCTGATCCCCGATGGTGACGACCGCGCGGCGGGCCAGGTCCAGGAGATCCGGCGTCCCGGCGGCAACGGCCGCGGCGCGATCCAGGATCTCCCGGCCAAAACCTTTATCGCCAATCTGCGCGTCAACCGCCTCCAGCAGCTTGGTGTATTGACCCAGATCGCTCATGGCGGCCATGGCCTTACGGTAAATGGCGGCAGCCGCGGCTTGATCACCGAGTTGGTCGACCAGATTGGCGGCCACGGCCATCAGGTCATTCGGCTGAGTCAGCCGGTCGGCGGCCCGGCTGTAGACGGCGGCGGCATACCCCTTGTCACCGGTATCCTTGAGCACCGCCTCGGCGAGCTTGATGCGTTCGGCAGCGGAGGCGAGCTTCTCCTCGGCCTTGGCGTAAAAACGCTTACCCAACTCGGGGTCACCCACCTGGGAGGCGATGAATCCACCCAGTTCCAGGAGTTGGTTCTTATCGTTGACCTCGGGCAGCGCCTTGGCAAAGGCCGCGGCCGCCTGGGTTTGATCACCCAACAGATCCCAGTAGCCGCGGGCCAGGTCCAGATGCTCCTCACCGCTCATCGCGAACTCGGCCGCCTGCTCCATCAGCTCGGCAACCTTGGCTTGATCGCCGCAGATCCCCTTGAACCCGCCGGCCAGGTCAGCGAAGTCCTTGGGGAACTGGCAGTCGGTCTCGGCGTCCTCCAACACCTTGCGGGCGGCGGCCGAATCAGCGAAGACCTCGATGAAGCCTGCGGCATAGGCCACGGTATCCGCCATGCCATCCAGATGGCGGGCGGCCTTCTTATAAAGATCCAGGGCCGCGGCGACCTCGCCCTGCGCTTTCAGGGTCGCCGCCAGATCCAGAAAGTCGGCAAGTCCCTTGGCTTGGGCCTGCGCTTTCTCGATCAGGATCTTGGCATAACCCGCATCGACCGCGGCGGCCTCCCGCGCCAAGGCCGCGAAGTCGGCGACGGTCTTACAGGATGGCGTGCGGGCCTCAAAGTCTGCGGTCGTCGACATGCTGGATCTCCCCCATGGTAACCAAATGTTTGCGCGGCGCACCCCGAGATCGGGCGGGTATGCGTCATGACCAGCCGCCAGTCTAAAGGCAATCGGGACGGGGCGCACGGGAGTCCATCTGTATCCTTCGCAAGGACACCCGACAAGCCGTGATCAGCGAGCCCCGCGACACCCTCGTGCGGCTCAATCAGTCCGGTGCTAGGAACCCTGAAAGTCGTCCCCAATTCTGCGAATGTCCGCGCAATGACCACCCGATCCCGATGGCCGACCGCCCCCGGAGCCCGCCATGAGCCGCAGCCCGTTTTTCCCGAAATTTGCCGATCTGCCCGTCGAGATTCCGATTTTTCCCCTGCCCGGCGCGGTGGTGATGCCGGGCGTTCAACTCCCGCTGAATCTCTTCGAGCCACGCTACCTGAACATGGTGACAGACGCGCTGGCGGAGGCGCACGTGATCGGCATGGTCCAGCCCACCAGCGAGACCTTGCTGGACGAGGTTCCGGAGATTCACCACATCGGCTGTGCCGGCCGCATCACCTCGTACAGCGAGACGACGGACGGGCGCATCGTGCTGGTCCTGACCGGCATGTGCCGCTTCCAGGTGCGCACCGAGGTGGAGGGACGCCATGGCTACCGGCGGGTTTCCGCGGGTTGGGAGCGTTTCGCCGCAGACTATCACGAGGAAAGCGTGACCCTCACTGACCGCAACGGGTTTCTCGGCTCACTCAAAGCCTACTGCACCCTGCGCGGGGTCGAGGTGCCCTGGGATGATGTGCAAAAAATGGCCGACGCCGATCTGGTCAACCTGCTCTGCGCCCACCTGCCGCTGAGCCCGGAAGACAAACAGGCGCTGATCGAAACCATCCCGACCGACGAGCGCGCCCGACTGATGCGCGGCCTGATGGACATGGCTTCGGTCGCCAGCATGGACGTGGCGGAGCATCGGCACTGAGGCGATCTTGAAAAGGCTCCCCGTGAGGGCTATCTGGGAACCCATGAGTCGACTTTGATAGAGGGTTCCCAGATGGCCGTCACACTCACCGAAGCGGCAGCCCGCCACGTGGCCGGTATGCTTGATCAGCGCGGGCATGGACTCGGCCTGCGCGTCGGCACCAGGAAGAGCGGGTGCACAGGTTTTGCCTACGAGGTCGATTACGCCGACGCCGTGGATGATCAGGACCAGATCTTTGAAAGTCACGGGGTCAAGGTGGTGGTCGATGAGACCAGCCTGACACGGATCGATGGCATGGAGATCGACTTCGTGCGGTCCAGCCTGCTCAATCAAGGCTTCGAGTTCCGCAATCCGCAGGTTAAGAACACCTGCGGCTGCGGGGAATCGTTCAGCGTCTGACGACGCTCCCAGTCGCTGGGGCCTCCCTGCCCGCGCCTGCTTCTGTTCCCGCATCAACCGACAGGATTTCTCAATGATCAGTGACGAGATCAATGCCGTCATCGAAGACTTCGAACTGCTCGGTGACTGGGACCAGCGCTACCAGTATCTGGTCGAGATCGGCGAACGCCTGCCGGCCATGCCGGCCGTCGACAAGACCGAAGAAAACTGGGTCAGGGAGTGCATGAGTACGGTCCACCTGGCGGTTCATCCGGACGCGAACACACCACCCCGACTCCACTACTCCGGAGACTGCGACACGGCGATCATCAAGGGTGTCGTGGCGATCCTGGTGACCCTGTTTTCAGGCAAGACCGCCGCGGAAATCGAGGAAACCGACGTGGATGCGCTCTTCGAAGGTCTGCACTTGGAAGAACATCTGAGCCCCAATCGCCACGTTGGCGTCTATGCCATCGTCGAGCAGATGCGCCGGCAGGCGCGGCCCTTTGCCTGAACCGCCGACAGCGCAGTTGGGCCTGAATCATCGGTCCGACCGCAGATGCGGCTGCGAGCCCCTGCGAAGCGCCAGGATGGCGATTTCAGGCGCACTGGCCGCTGCGCGGTGACCATGAGCACCTGATCGTGGACGACCTGAAGCGTATTGCCCCGCCGACTGCGCGCGCGAACGGGTTCAGTGTCCTGTCATTACTTCTGCTCCTCGTCTCGATATCCGCCGGGCAGTCGGCCGGGCTGGTCACGCCGGCACCGCAAGCCGAGGCCGCGTCACCCGGCACCGCCACCGCCCCGCCGTCCATCTGTGATCGGCCTATCCCGATCGCCGATGAACCCTCTGCTCCGCTCGCTCGCCTGCGCTGTGTCCAGAACGCGGGAGGCATAACGCGACTGGAGCTGTCCATCCCAGGGCGCGCAGCGCTGCCGCTGACCGGTGCCGCCGCCGACACCCGACCGAACGGCCACGTCGAACCGGAGCCCTGGTCGCTGTCGTTGCGCCGGCTGGCCGGCCCGCCGCCGCTGTACTGGCTGCGCTACCTGGATCGGGATGAGGGAGAGGACGGTACCGGTGGGGCCGGACACTGGCATGACCTGGTGTGGCGCGCGGACGCGGCGGCGCCGGTGCTGGTCGACGCTTGGACCCTGGCGAGCGACCGTTTCAGCCGTGTCGACCTGCACGCGGACCAGGCCGAATCGCTGCGACTCGACTATCGCCCACCGACCCTGTGGGTGACCCGCCGCCGCGCCGATCGAACCGCTTGGGAGGTGCCGGGGCTCGCGCCCTATCGGTGCGCCGAGGACTGCGCCGCGCACGCCGATCCACAGGACCGCGCGGCCGGCGCGCCGGCCTGCCGCCGGGACTGTGAGCTGGAGCACCGACTCACCGTCAATCGGGTGACCGCCCTGCAAAGCCAGGTCCAGCGCACCGAGGTCCCCACGGGCCTGGAGACCCCGGAAGGCACGGCTTGGGCCAGGCTCTATGAGCCGCTCGCGCGGCCCGGCAACAACCGTCCGGGCGGACGGGCGCTCCTGATTCTGGACGACGGCGCGGCCGGCTGGCTCCTGGTGCCGCTGCAAGTCCCCGACTTGAGTCCGGCCGGCGGTCTCGACCCCGCCGCACCGGGTCCCATTCCGGCACTGGCTTCCTGCTGGCTTTACAATCACCGCACGCGCCTGGCCGCCGACGCCGGACACCCCTACCCGCCGGCGCCGGCGGAACAGGTGCGCGCCGACCACGCGGCCCCGGCGGACTGCTGCACCGTCGAGTCCAGCCCGGACGGACGGCGCATCCTGGTCTTTGGGGCGCCCGCGGTACCCCAGCCCGAAACCGAGCCTGTGACGCCTGCCACGCCGCCGCGCCAACTGCTCGCCCTCTACGACGTCACCACGCGGCAGTGCTGGAGCGCCAACCTGGCGGTCGACGGCCAACTGGGCCGCGCACCCTACGACGGACTCGGCGACCCCGTCTTCAGTCCCGATGGGCGGCATTTGGGCTATCGCGCCCGGCGCGGGGACGCGCGTTTCGTGGTTGTCGATGACCGCGAGGGGGCGGTGTTCCACCGTGTCGGCGCGCCGGTCTTCAGCGCGGACGGGCGCCACAGCGCCTACTGGGCACGCGACCGGGGCCGCGAGTTCATCGTGTTCGACGGCACCCCGGGCCGAACCTGGATCGGTGCCGGGGCACCGGTATTCAGCCCGGCCGGCGGGCCGCCCGCCTACCGGGCGCGGAACGCCAAGGGCTGGCGGGCAGTCGTCGCCGACACCCCCGGTTCGCTGTACGACGACATCGGCTGGTTCAACGCCGATGCCACCGGACGCACCACCACCATCGCCGACCTGGTCTTCAGCGCCAAGGGCGAACTCGCCTACGCGGCGCGGACCGGCAACGACTGGTTCATGGTCCGCGACCACCGTCACGGTCCCGCCTACGACCAGGTAGGGCTGCCGGTTTTCAGCCCCGACGGCACCCGGCTCGCCTTTCGCGCCCGGCGCAACGAACGGGACTTCATCGTACTCGATGGACGACCGGAACCCGAGTACGACCCGGTCGGCACCCCGGTATTCAGCACGAACGGGCGCCAACTCGCCTACTGGGCCGCCGATGCCGGGGCCGAATTCGTCGTCTGGGGCGGACGCCAGGAACCCAGGGTCGCCACACCGGGAAGCGTCGGGGCCCCGCTGTTTGCGGATGCCGCCGAGACCCCGGTGTACCTCGTGCGCGCGACACCGCAGACACCCGACGGAATCAACGCTGCACCGACGCGGCTCTGGTCCGGCGATCGGCCTCTGGCCGACCTGGAGGTCGGCTCAGGGGCGGTCTTCAACCGCGTTACCGGCGCCCCCGCCTGGTGGGATAGTCAGGGTGCCGATACCGAAGGAGTGCCCCCGGGTTGGCGCATCCTTAGCGAGACGGATGGCGACCCACCAGGCGACGCGCCAGGCGACGCGCCGGTCTGGAGCCCGGACGGCAACACGCTCGCCTTCGCGGCGAACCGGCACGGTCGGGCGCGCATGCAGATCGGCGCGACCGACGATGGTCCCTTTGACGCGGTGGCCGATCCGGTATTCAGCCCGACCGGCGACCGACTCGCGTACCGCGCCCGCCTGGGGGCGGTGTGGTTTCCGATCGTGGCGCCGCTGGCGGGCTCAGCGACCGCCGCCGGGCCGCCCGCGACCGCGCCCCTAGTCGCGACGGCGCCCCGACTCCTTCAGCATCCCGTGGCGATCGGCACGACCATGATGGACGAGGGCGTGAGCGTAGGCATCCTTGGCGGCTCGGCCCAGGGCCGCTGGTATGGACCCCAGGCATGGGTCGATGAGACCTTTTCTCCCGCGGCCCACCGGGGCTGTGCACCGGTCGGCCCGGACTGGATCGCACCGACCCTGCGCTGGCGTCTCTACGGCACCAAGGGTCTACTCCGCACCTGCACCGGTGGTCAAATCTCCAACTGTCCGGCCCAGGCCTCCGGCCCGAACTGGCTGAGCCTGGCCCTGCCGGACTGCGACCTGAAGGAGTCCACCGTGGCCGTCGCGGGCGAGTGGAACGCGATGCCGCGGCGCCCGCGAAGAGTCACGGACAGTGCTCGCTTCATGCCGCTGGTGCGGCGAGTGCTGGCGCGGCATGATCCCCCGAACTTGCCGGTCCGCGACCTCAGTGTGGACGCCATCGACCTGGATGGCGATGGCCGCGACGAGTACCTGATCAAGTCCAAAGGTGGGACCCAATCCGAGCATGCACCCTGGGAAGGCACCCTGTACTCGCTGCTCCTCCTGGCCCACTCCGAGCGCGATCTGGAACCGACGGCGCTCTGCGACTGGTCGGGGGCGCCCGACGGCGAAGAAGACTGCGTGCCGTCCCACTACCTGGACCTCGATGGCGACGGGACCATGGAGATCCTCATCGACGCAAACCCCTATGAGGGCTGGGCGGTGGAGGTCTTCACACTCGAGAACGGCAAACCGGTGAAGACGCCATTCGAATGGTGGGACGGTTCGTGAAACGTCCACCGCCTCCCGCCGAGGACCCGCTGGCCGCGTCAACCGACCGGCACCGCCGGCGGCGGCCGGGCCGGCGCGCAATGATGGTCGGCGCGCTGGCCGCGACCTTTATCGCCGCGGCCGAGGACACTGCCCTCGACCCCCGTATGGGAGTCTGGGCAGGCGCACTCGGCGACGCTCCGATCACCGTCTGCATCGAGGCCCAAGGCTACGGCCGCTACTACGCGCAGCGCGACCGCCTTCCCACCGCGCTGTTGCCAGCCGGCACGAGCGGCGGTGACTACAACCTCGTCGACGACACCGGCACTGGCGAGCCCTGGCCCTCCCCAGGGACTTGGGAGCTGGGCGACCCCGCCGACGACACCCTGACCGGCGTGATGCGCGGACCGGACCACGAGCCAACGGGCGCCATCCACCTGCGGCGCTTGTCCCCGCCGCTGACACCCCGGACCGATCCGCCCCTGGCCGGTCCCGGCTTCTGCGACACCGAGGCCTTCACCGCCGGACTCTACCAGCCGCCGCGAGAGTCGGTCAGCGAAGCCTTCCGGTTCAACAACCACCGCTACCGGGTGCGCCGCGTGGTCAGCGCCTACGGGACCCATCCGCTGCGCATCAGCCGCCCGGAACTGCTGGACGACGCCACGACCGGAACGCACCGCAACAGGACCACGCCGCGCCCGTCGCCGTGCTGCGAGCAGACGCCAGACGACGCGGCGGCCACCGCGCGCCTGAACGCGGTCCTGCTGGCGGCCCTGCCGACCACCGTCGCGGCGCTGCGCGATGACCTCTGGACGGCACGCCTGCGCCTGCTCGACGACTGGGGCGAGGGCAGCGCGCTGGAGGAATGGGCCGAGATCCGACTGTGGAATCGCCACTGGCTCAGCATCGTCGAGGACAGCGAGGTCCGCCGCGGGGGTGAGACCCTGGCGCGGCGCGTGGCGTACCGGACCTGGGCGCTCGCGGGCGGGGCCTTACTTGACCTGCGCGACTGGGTCGAGGACCCCGAGCAGATGGCAGCGCTGCTGCACAGCGTGCGCGTGCGCGCCCTCCAGCGCGCCGCCGCGGCGGGCGCGCGCGACGACTGCCTGCGGCGCCTGGAGGCGAACGACTACTGGCAGACCGGGCTCGCGCCCGACGGGCTGGTGTTCGCGACCGCCTTTACCGAACCCACGGACGACTGCGGAGCCGAGATCGTCATTCCCTACCTAGACCTGGCCCACCTGGTGTCTGAAGACGTGCAGCAGGCGCTGTGTACCGAGCTTGGGCGGGTCCCCGACACGACCGCGGGAGGCTGCCGATGACTTGTCCCGGCACCGGGCGGCTGCACGCCGCACTCCTGGCCCTGGTCATGTTGGCCTTAGGGCCGGTGGTGGGTAACGAACTGCGCGCAGCCGACGGGGGTGTCCTCACCGGCATTTGGCGCGGGACCCTGGGGGAGCGCGAGGTCGTCGTCTGTTTCGACGGTCCGGACCGCGACGGCGCCTTCTACGACCTGCGTCACCCGCGGCGGGTCGCGCTGCACCCGCAACCGGATGGAACCTGGCAGGCGGTGGGCGGTGACGCGGAGCCTCATGACCCGGCGGTCGAGGAGGAAGATTGCGAGGGCCCCTGCGAGGGCGTCCCAGAGGACCCGGGCACCGGTATCTGGCACCTGGAGGCCCCCGCGCTGACACCCGAGGCTGAGCAGATCACCGGCCACTGGACTGCCGCGGAGACCGGGCAGGCACTGCCGATCCGCCTGACCCGCGGGTACCTGATCGGCGATCCGGGCGCGGAGAACGCCCCCACCGGGCCGCCCTGCGACAACCTCGCATTCACCGCGCCCTTTTCCAAGTCGATTCGGGTGGTGACCGGCGAGCCACGGACCTTTGCCGGCCACCGCTACCGCACCCGCACCCTGACGATCGGCGACGGCTTGGAGATCTCCGGCATCGAGTTACTGGAGCCGGGGCCGCACGCCGCGTCGATCAGCCGCAAGCTGCGGGGGCTGCCCCAGAGCGATGCCGAATCCACCCTCGAACTCTTCGATTGCCGGCAACGCCTCTGGGCCGACATGCACGTGCGGGGCGAGATCGAATTCTGGAGCGAACGCTGGCTCGGCACCGCGGAGGCGAGTTCGGTCGATTGCGGTGGTTCCCATCCAAACGAGGGGCGGACGCACCACACCTGGGACCTTGCGACCGGCGAGGATGTGGACTTCTGGGACTGGATCGCCGACCGGCCGCGGCTGCTGCGCCTGGTCCTGGCGCGGGCACTGAGATCCCCTGATCTCTTAGCGGAAGCGGCCCGCAAGGACCCGAATGGAGACGACGAGGGCTGCGCCGCGACCCTGCAAGAGGGCTGGGTCCCCTGGCAAGCCCCCTACCTCGGCCTGCACGGCATGGTCTTCGCGACCGAATTGCCGCACATGGTGCAGGCCTGCGATCAGGAGGTGGAAATCCCCTATGCCGAGTTGCTTCCGTTTGCAAGTGACAAAGGCCGCAGGGAGATCCTGGAGATCCTCGCGACCCTGCCCACCCTGCCCCCGCCGGCACCGATCCGCTCACCGGCAGGGACCCTGCCGTAAGCGGTAGCTGACGGGAGCGTCCGCTCCCCGAGAGCGATTCGCGTTCAATCGCAGCGTGCCCCGCACGCTCGGCATGCACCACGGACGCGGGTGCCGGAATCACTCAAGGAATCTAACCCAGGTTCGCGTTCGCACCCATCCGCGCCTGCCGCCTCTATCGCAAAACGCGAATCACTCACCCCTCGCCGCCTTTCCCCACTACCGCGCTTGGCAATCTGCAACGCAGTCGCGCGTCCCCACCAATCCAAGAAAGCGATCCGCTTCGGCGAGCTAGTTTTATCCTTCTGTTATTTAAATAAAATAAACATGGCATTGGATTTGCTTTAAGTCTAACAACAGACTCCAAAGCAAACCGACTTGGAAAGCAGGCCCGACATGACGACCAACACGCTGATCCGCTTCACCACCGCCCTCCTGCTGGTCGCCGCCTGCGCCAACACCTTCGCCGCCGCGCAGTTACAGGATGTTGTCTCACCCGATGCGGCTTTCCAGTACACCGCCGAACAGGATCTCTGGGTGCAGATCGCGGCCTATGATGTGGAAGGCGCGCCGGCCGACCAACGCTCGGTCGAAATCCTCGAGGCCCTGGACGCCGAGGGCCAGGCGACCCGCGTGCTCGACAAGGGGTTGACCGACGCGACCGGCAGCTTCGAGCGCAAGGTCCGGGTACCTGCCGGTGCCAGGCAACTGATGGTGCGCGTCGGCGTCTTTGGGATACCCAATACCGTCACACTGGATCTGGACGGCAGCGGCGTCGTCGTGCACACCTTCGAATAAGTTCGAGGCACTCGATGACTGAGGGACCAGCGAACCCTCACCCGGCGTTTGCATTCAGGAGACCGGTTTGCCCTGGGCGGTCAATCTGCCCGATGAATGGCAGCAACCTTATGAGAAACAGCAGGTCCACACCTGTTATCCTACCTTTGTTGCCTGGGTCAACAGCGGCGGCACCCAGGCACTCAACTGGTACTAAACCCCGGTGGCGGGCTGCGTCTTCCCGGCTAAGTGACCAAATTTCATGATCAAACGACTCACCAACACTCCCTGGCAAGGCCCGTTCTGTGCAGCCACCGCGCTCTGTTGCGCGGCACTGTCGCTGCCGGCCCACGGCATGGTCGGGAACCAGTACGAATTCCTGTTCAGCGCCAAACCAGGCAAGACCGTCGGCCAGACCTAACTGCTGAACCATGACAGCGCCGGGATCCCGCTCGACCTCGACCAGAACCTGGTCCGTGTCGACGCCGCGCTCATGAAGCGCATTGCCGACACCCTGCCGGAGCAGAAGGATATCCGCACCCAATCGCAGAACCTGATCGCCGATGACGACTCGGCGGTTCGGATACCCAACGCTATCCCGTGTTCTACAGCCTGAGCACACTGAACCCGGAGGACACCGCGGAGCTTCGCAAGCATATGGTGCTGCTCAAGGACTCCTGGGGACAACGGCTGGTGTTGGGCATGGAAGACCTGCGGCGCAGCGGCGGAGACCATGACTTCAACGATGTCATGTTCGCGGTCGAGTCCAACCCGATCGACGCCATCAAGACCGAAGAAATCATCGAGTTGAATTATGTCCAGGGTAGCGATCTGGACCAAGACGGCATTCCGGACACCCTGGACGACTATCCGGAAGACCCGCTGCTGACCACCCGCGTGACCTACCCCAACGACAAAGGCCGCGCCCAGTTGGCGTTCGAGGATCTGTGGCCGCTGGAGGGTGACTACGACTTGAACGATCTGGTGCTGGCCTACACCCTGGATGAGGGGCGAAACGCGGCGGGCGAGATCCGGGAGATCGAGGGGCACTTCCAGATCAAGGCGCGCGGCTCGGCCTATTCACAGGGGTTCGGGATCAACTTCCCCCAACTGAAGCCGGACACGCTCGAATCGGCCAGCGTTTGGGTCGATAACCAACCCGGTGTGCCGCTGGTCAGCGAGCCCGGTCAGACGACTTTGACCCTGATCCTGACCGAAGACACGAAAAAGATCGCCGGCAAGAATGCGACCACCCGCACCTGTTACACGACCAAGTTCAACGCCGATCGCAACTGTGCGGCCGATCAGGGGCCGACGATCCACTTCAAGGCGCGCTTCAAGCAGGCACTGACCCGTCAGGAACTCGGCTCAGCACCCTACAACCCCTTCATCTACATCGTCGGCGACCGGCTGCGTGAGACGCATCTACCCAACCATCCGCCGACGGCGAAACACAAGAGCTGGCTCTTTGGGTGGGGCAACGAGGGCAGCGACCCCAAGGCCGGGCGTTACTACAAGACCAAGGACCGCGGTCTGCCCTGGGCGGTCAATCTGCCGGATGAATGGCAACAACCTTTGGAAAAGCAGCAGGTCCATTTCTGCTATCCTGGCTTTGTGGATTGGGTCAACACCAGTGGCGCCAAGGCGCTCGACTGGTACAAGACCCCGGTGGCGGACTGCGTCTTCCCGACCAAGTGACCGCCCCGCGATCCATCTGAACTCTGAACGCTCGAAAAGAGCTTTAGGGCCGGCGCAAGCTGGTACTGTTTTTTCACTGATCAATCTTGGTAGTATTCACCGCCCGTCATCGTATCCAACATCATATGGAGCACTGTAAAGATGAGAATCCGCCCCCTGATCGGCGTTGCACTTCTGGCCATTCCTTATGGCATCTTATCGGCCGCCGACCCCCTGAACCTCGCGGATGAGACCGCACGCATCAATTACAGCCTGGGCTATCAGATCGGCGGCGACTTCAAACGCCAGGGCGTCGAGATGAACACGGCGGCGATCGTCAAGGGCATTGAGGACGCGATCTCCGGCGCCGAACCCTTGATTCCGACCCAGGACATGCGCACCACGCTGATGGAGCTCAAACGCAAGATCGTCGCCGAACAGAAGGCAAAGGCCGCTGAACAGGAACAGAAAATGATCGAAGCCGGCAAGAAATTCATGGAGGAGAACGCCAAGCAGCCCGGCGTGGTCACCACCGCCAGCGGACTCCAGTATCAGATCGTTGAAGCAGGCAAGGGCAAGACCCCGAGCCCGACCGATCAGGTCAGCGTGAACTACCGGGGAACCCTGGTCGACGGCAAGGAGTTCGACAGCTCCTATTCGCGCGGAGAACCAACCTCCTTCCAGTTGAACGAGGTTGTCGAGGGCTGGACCGAGGGACTGCAGCTCATCAAGGAAGGCGGCAAGATCAAGCTCTTCGTCCCGCCGACGCTGGCCTACGGCAACAGCGGCCCCATGGCAAACCAGACGCTGATCTTCGACGTGGAATTGCTGTCAGTCGGGGAGGCGCCGACGCCCGAGGAAACACCCGAGGCGGCGGAGCCCGAAAAGGGCAAGTAACTTAGGCGTCCGACACGCCAATCGGGTGTAGGGGCGGGTTTCAAACCCGCCCCTACGCCAAGGCCATGTCCGGATATCAGGTGCGAAGGCCATACCCCGCTCCAATAAACCGCGCCAGCTCCAGCAATCGTCAAGTCTGCCGGGGCCGATTCCATCCAAGAACATCGCATACCGCGCTGGGCGCAGTTTAGCCCTCGGTGATGGGCACGATGGTGATATCCACACGACGATTCAGGCGGCGACCAGCCTCCGTGTCGTTGCTGGCGATCGGCTGCATCTTGCCGTAGCCCGATGAGGCAATGCGCGCCGGGGCGACACCCTGGCCTTCCAGATAGCGATCCACCGACCCGGCACGGCGCTCGGACAACAACTGGTTGTGCTCGATTGACCCCGTGTTGTCCGTGTGACCCGCGACCACCAGTTCAGTCTTGCCGTATTTCTTCACGATGGCCGCGATCCGGTCCATGGTGCTGTAGAAGGCGGGCTGAATCTGATCGGAATCCACCTCAAACGCGGTCTCGCCGGTCATCCCCACCAACAACTCATCGTTAGGCAATTTTTCGACACGGATGACACCGGAGGCGATCTCGGCCGCCAGCGCTTTCTGGAAGTCCTTGCGCTGCTGCTCCATATAGGCGCCAGCCATACCGCCGATCAAGGCCCCGCCGACCGCCCCGATCAGGGCGCCGCGACCGGCATTGGCACCCTGTGAACCGATGATGGCGCCCAGTGCGGCACCAGTGGCAGTGCCGATGGCCGCCCCGGTTCCGGTTTCAGTCATCCCGGAGCCGTCGGCGGCACAACCGGTGATGAGCACACTCACGGTCGCCGCGGTGGCGACTCCTTTGACAAAACGCTGTTTCATCGTGTACGACCCCAAGACGCTAAAAATGGTTGACTGGACTGGCGCGCCGACCAACGGCCGCGTCCGCGGACCGACCAGCGCGCGGTGGGCGCGATGATAGCAGAGCGCGCCCGCGGCGTCGGGCCGGCTGTCGGCTGACGCCGTCGGACGCGATAACCGGACCTAGGGCGGATTACAAACCCGCCCCTCCACCAAGGGTCTGTCCGGATATCAGGTGCGAAAGCGATATCGATGGATCAAATCCCCGGAAATTTCCCAAGAATAAAGCTGGGTCTTGTTTCTCAAAGATTGGACATTAGTTGGACATTCAGCAAGACGAATCATCGATTCTGGAGTCACCATGTTCAACCACCGATCGAGTCGGGACCCCCAACCCCCCAACGGCAGCACCCGGCGCAACCTGGCCCGCGGCAAAGAACCGGCCCCCTGGCTGCTGATCCCGCGACGACCCGCGGCGACCCGCGGCCGTGGCGACGCATCACGGACCTTACCCCTGCGGCAGGAGCCCGGCGATGTTTGATCCGGGCATCTATGGGACCGGGCTGGCCGTTGCGCTCGCCCTGGCCCTGGCCGGCTGGCTGGCGAGCATTCCGCTGAAGAACGCGAGCATCGCCGACAGCCTGTGGCCGGTGTTTTTCATCCTGCTGGGGCTGACCTACGTGCTGGGCGCACCCGCCGCCGGCGACCGCGCCTGGCTGGTGCTCGTGCTGGTCGCCCTGTGGGGGCTGCGACTCGGCGCCTTCATCACCCGGCGCAACTGGGGCGAACCGGAAGATCGGCGCTATCGCGCGATGCGTGCGGGTAATGATCCCGGCTTCTGGTGGAAGAGCGTCTACATCGTGTTTGGACTGCAAGGCCTGCTGGCCTGGGTGATCTCGCTGCCGCTGTTGGCCACCGCCCTGGGTCAGACACCGCTCGGCGTCCTGGACGCTCTGGCCCTGCTCCTGTGGCTCGGTGGCCTCTTCTTCGAGAGTGTCGGCGACCACCAGTTGGCCCGCTTCAAAGCCCGACCGGAGAACGCCGGCAAGGTCATGGATCAAGGTCTGTGGCGCTATACCCGGCACCCCAACTATTTCGGCGAGGCGTGCATCTGGTGGGCCTTTTATCTGTTCGCCCTGGCCGCCGGCGGCTGGTGGTCGATCATCGCACCCGTGCTGATGACCTGGCTGCTCCTGCGCGTCTCGGGCGTCACCCTGCTCGAACAGAATATCGGCGAACGTCGACCCGCATACCGTGACTACATCGCCAGAACCAATGCCTTCATCCCCGGCCCGCCGCGGCGGCCGACCCTGCACAACCAGACCGGAGACGCGAAATGACCCGACACGCTGATTTAACGCCGGCACGTCTGCGTCGTCCAGGCCGCATGGCGGCCCTGCTCGGCCTGGCCCTGACCGCCGCGATGATCAATCCCGCGGCAGCCGTCACCGACTCCATGCGCTTTCGCGTCTACCTGGATCAGGAACCGATTGGCGAGCACAGCTTCCAGGTCTCCCCCGACACGGACGGCAAGCAGGTGGTTAGCCGTGCCAATTTCGACGTGAAAGTGCTGGTGTTCAACGCCTACCGCTATCGTCACGAAAGCCGCGAGGCCTGGCGGGACGGCTGCCTGGAGCAGATTCGCGCCACCACGGACGACAACGGCAAGGCGTTCAAGGTCGAGGGCGAACAGGCGACGAACGGCCTGGCGCTGCGGGTCAACGGGGACAGCAAGCGCCTGCCGCAATGCGTCTCCACCTTCGCCTACTGGAACCGCGATTTCCTCAAGCAGCAACGGCTGCTGAACCCGCAGACCGGCGAACTGGTCAGCGTCCGGGTTGAGTCACTCGGCACTGAAGACCGTATGATGCAAGGCCGTAAGGTCGCGGCCGAGCGCTATCGGCTGCGCGCCGAGCAGCTCGATATCAGCCTGTGGTATACCCCGGACGGCCGCTGGATCGCACTGGAAAGCGACACCGGCAAGGGCCGCACCATCCGCTATGAACGCATCTAGAACACGGAACCCCTGACAGCGATGAAACTGACCACCCAACTGATCGCCCTGACCCTGTTGTTACTGACCGCCGGAGTCGGCGCCGAGGAAAAACCGATGGAGACTGTCCCCCAAGTCGATCTGCCCCGCTTCATGGGCGACTGGTATGTGATCGCCAACATCCCGACCTTTATCGAGAAGGGTGCCCACAACGCGGTCGAGTCCTACGCACTGAACCCGGACGGCACCATCGCCACCACCTTCCGCTTCCGCAAGGGCGCCTTCGACGGACCCGAGAAGGTCTACCACCCGACCGGTTTCGTGGTGCCGAACACCGGCAACGCCCTGTGGGGAATGCAGTTCATCTGGCCCTTCAAGGCCGAGTACAAGGTGATCTGGCTGGACCCCGAGTACAGCATCACCGTCATCGGCCGCACCGCGCGTGACTATGTCTGGGTCATGGCCCGCAAGCCCGAGATCCCGGAAACCAAGCTCACCGAGATCATGGCGTTCCTCAAAGCGGTCGGCTACGACACGGCGCTGGTCCAGCGGGTGCCGCAACGCTGGTAACCGTGGGTCGGGCTTCAAGCCCGACCGCAGAGGCTAACCCACCCGAAATCGGCCCGATGTAGGTTGGGGTGAGGAACGAACCCCAACATGGCCAGCCCTCGATGGTCGGCGTTGGGGTTCCTTCGTCACCCCAACCTACGTTCTGACCCACCCGAAATCGGCCCGATGTAGGTTGGGGTGAGGAACGAACCCCAACATGGCCAGCCGTCGATGGTTGACGTTGGGGTTCCTGCGTCACCCCAACCGCCGTTCTCCGGGACAAAGTGCCCTTGCACATGACCCATCGCATTGCGGTATGCGCACCGGGCTCGGTATCCTGCCGCTACCCCGAGTTTTCCGTACACTGATCCCATGACCCCCACTGCCTGGCTCAAGGCCCAGACTCCGCTGGCCGGACGCGCACTCCCTGCCGCCATCGTGCTCCAGGGCCTGAACGGCGCACTCCTCATCGCCCAGGCGTGGCTGCTGGCCCTGATCCTGAACGCCGTGACCTTCGCGCACGCCGGGCTCGCCGAGGTGCGCCCCTGGCTGTGGCAACTGCTGGCCTTGTTCGCCGCCCGCGCACTCACCGCTTGGGGAGCGGAACGCTTCGCCATCCGCGGCAGCGCCCGCATCAAGGTCGCACTGCGCGACCGGGTCTATCACCGCCTGCAAGCCCGCGGGCCCGCCTACCTGGCCGGCGAACGCAGCGGCGCCCTGGTCGAGACCCTGACCAAAGGGGTCGACGATCTCGACGCCTATTACGCCCGCTTCCTGCCGGCCCGCGCCCTGGCCATGACGCTGCCCTTCGCCATCCTGCTGCTGGTCTGGCCGCTCGACTGGGTGTCCGGCCTGGTGCTGCTGGTCACGGCGCCCCTGATCCCGCTCTTCATGATTCTGATCGGGCGCAATGCCGAACGGCTGAACCAGCGTCAATGGAAGGAGTTGGCGCGCATGGGCGCGCGCTTCCTCGACAGCATCCAGGGGCTCACGACACTCAAGCTGTTCGGCGCGAGCCGGCGCCAGGGCACCGAACTCGCGGCCGTCTCCGAAGCCTACCGGGTGGGCACCATGCGGGTGCTGCGGGTGGCCTTCCTGTCCTCGGCCGTACTGGAGTTCTTCGCCACCATCAGCATCGCGGTGGTCGCCGTGCTGATCGGCTTCCGGCTCTACGGCTTCGAGATCCCGCTGCCGGCCTGGATCAGCCTGCCGCGGATCGACTTCCAGACCGGCTTCTTTGTCCTGCTGCTGGCCCCCGAGTTCTTCCTGCCGCTGCGCAGCCTGGGCACCCACTACCACGGCCGGATGGAAGCCACGGCCGCCGCCGAGCGGCTGATCGAGGTTCTGGGGCCGGAGTCTGAAACAGCGCCGACCAGCGCGACGGCAGCACCCGCCGGCCCCCGGACCGCGCCCGGCCCGGTCACCCTCTCTTTCACCGACGTGCATTTCAGCTACAGCGAAGGGCGTGAGGCGCTGTGCGGTCTGAGCCTGGAGATCCAACCCGGCGAGCGCCTGGCCCTGGTCGGCACCAGCGGTGCCGGCAAGACCACCCTGGTGCAGTTGCTGCTGGGCTTCCTGACCTCGACCGCCGGCACCCTGACCGTCAACGGCCGCGACCTGCGCACCCTGAACCTGGACGACTGGCACCGGCACCTCGCCTGGGTGCCGCAGCAGCCCCGGCTCTTCCAGGGAACCATCGGCGCCAACATCCGGCTCGGCATCCCGCCGGAGGATCCCCGCGCCCACCCGGACGCGGTGCGCACCGCCGCCCTGCTCGCCCGCGCCGCGGGCTTCATCGAAACCCTGCCGGCCGGCTATGAAACGCCGGTCGGCGAACGCGGCGCCGGGCTCTCCGGCGGCCAAATCCAGCGCATCGCGCTGGCCCGCGCCTTCCTGCGCAATGCCCCGCTGGTGATCCTGGACGAGGCCACCGCCAACCTGGACCCCGAGAGCGAGCGGCTGGTCCAGGAAGGCATTGATGAACTGGCGCGCGGACGCACCCTGATCGCCATCGCCCATCGGCTGGATACGGTGCGCAAGGCCGACCGCATCCTGGTCCTGGATCAGGGTCGGGTGGTGGAGTCCGGAGACCACACAACCCTGCTGGCACAGGACGGCGCCTATCGGCGTCTGCTGCACGCCTATGCCGGCCAGGGTCGGCTCGGGGGTGCCGCATGAAGGACGTCATCCGCCTGCTGCGGCTGTTCAAACCCTATCGCCACTGGATGCTGCTGGGCGCACTGGCGGCCCTGGTGACCCTGATCGCCAACGTGGTGCTGCTGGCGGTCTCCGGGTGGTTCATCACTGCCATGGCGGTGGCGGGATCGGCCGGGGTCGCGATGAACTATTTCACCCCCGCCGCCCTGATCCGCGGCGGGTCCATCCTGCGCACCGTCGGGCGCTACGCGGAGCGGCTGATCACCCATGAGGCGACCCTGCGCCTGCTCGCCCAACTCCGGGTCTGGTTCTACAGCCACCTCGAACCCCTGGCGCCGGCCGTGCTCCAGCGCTACCACAGCGGCGACCTGCAAAGCCGCATCCGCGCCGACGTGGACGCACTCGACACACTCTATGTGCGGGTACTGGTGCCGGTGCTGGTCGCGACCCTCGGCGCCTGTCTGCTGCTCGGGTTCCTGCTGCTCTACGACTGGCGCATCGCCGTCGTCAGCCTGGGCTTCCTGCTGCTCGCCGGGGTCGCCGTGCCGCTGTGGAGCCGCGCCCTGGGTCAAGCCCCCGGCGAGCGCATCGCCCGAACCGAGGCCGAACTGCGCACCGCATGCGTCGACGGACTCCAGGGCCTGGCCGAACTTCAGGTCTACGGCGCCGCGGCGGCGCAGGCGCGGCACATCGACGCCCTGAGCCGGACCCTGGCGACCGAACAGGTCCGGCTGGCAGGCTATTCCGGCATCAACCAGGGCGCGGTCGGACTCTGCGCCAACTTAAGCCTCTGGACCCTGCTCTGGCTCGCCATCCCACTGGTGGCGGACGGCCGCCTGGCCCCGCCCCAACTCGCCATGCTGGCGCTTTTCACCCTGGCCAGTTTCGAGGCGGTCGCTCCCCTGCCCCTGGCCTTCCAGCAACTCGGCCGCACCCTGGCCGCCGCGCGGCGCCTGTTCGCCATCGTCGACGCGCGGCCGGCGGTCGAAGAACCCGCGGGACCCTCACCCCGCCCGGACCGTTTCGACCTCCACATCGCCGACCTGGGCTTCAGCTACCCCGGCGTCGCCACGCCCGCCCTGGACGGCCTGAGCCTGGACGTCCCCCAAGGCGGACGCGTGGCGATCGTCGGCGCCAGCGGCTCCGGCAAGACCACCCTGTTCAACCTGCTGCTGCGCTTCTGGACCCCGGACCGCGGGACCATCCGCCTGGGCGGCCACGACCTGGCACAGTACCGCGGCGACGACCTGCGCCGTTACGTCACGCTGGTCAGCCAGCACACGCACCTGTTTGATCTGAGCATCCGCGACAACCTGCTGATCGCCGCCCCGGACGCCTCACCCGCCCGCCTGGAACAAGCCTGCCGGGTCGCCCAAATCCACGACTTCATCGCCGGCCTGCCCGAGGGCTACGACACCTGGGCCGGCGAAACCGGCGTACGGCTCTCCGGCGGCCAAGCCAGGCGCATCGCCATCGCCCGCGCCCTGCTGCGCGACGCCCCCGTCCTGCTGCTCGATGAACCCACCGAAGGACTGGACGGCGAAACCGAACAAGCCCTGATGGAATCACTGGGCCGCCTGATGGCCGGGCGCACCGTCATCCTCATCACCCACCGACCCGTTGGCCTGGACTGGGCGGATCAGGTGCTGGTGATGGATCAGGGGCGGGTGTTGGCGCGCGGGGATGCGTCGGTGATTGCGGGGGCGACGGGGGCGGAGTTGTTGGGTGGGACGGGCTGAAGGGTTCGGGGTTACGCGTTGCGGGCCTTGACCAGCGCTCCGGCCAAAGCGAGCGGTCGGATTTATCCACAGATGACACAGATGTTCACAGATGAAGAGGCGAAGGGTTCGCTGCGCGGACCGACCCGAAACGAGACACCCGGCTCCTCTGCGCTCCCGATTACGCTATCGTTTCACGATACAACACGCCATCGACCCCAAGATCGACTGTGTGGCCTTGATCATCGTACCGGCCGGTCGCCAATAGTCCACACGGCGGACCCTCCGGGCGAACCGTGATCGGGTCGGGTCGGGGTGACGGGATTGCGCCCGTCACCCCTCCCACACCACCGGACATGCGGTTTTCCGCATCCGGCGGTTGAGCCTAGCGGGCTGTGCCCGCAAGCGTCCACCGAGATGGACGCCCATTGGACCCCTTCTTGCGTCGGCGCTCGGAACCCGGAACGCTCGGCCACCACGCGCCTCATCCAGTGCGGGAATCCACCCGCTCGGACTCGGCCCGCCGCCCCGGTAGCTGCCGTCGTTGCAGCGCCGGGCACGTGTCGGTTGCCTTCGCGCCTTCCACATCCGATACAGTGACTGTTGGATTTCGCGGTCCCTAGCCCGCTCATCGCCCGCACCCGGTCTCACTGCCTGTTCGTGTTCCTACGGTCGTGTCGCCGCGTAGCCCTGCTTTCAGCTTGGCCTCGCGGCGTCCAACTTGGGTTTCGCTACGCTTCTTGTCACTCGCTGCGGTTACCTCCTTTCACGTAACAAGTACATGCCCATGTCGGGCACACGAGGGTCCGCTGTGCGAACAGACGACCGTGCAGGTCGCGCGTTTGCCGGGTCCCGGGTCGTGCCCTCGCTCACCGCGCCATCGAAGGTTTGGGAGCGGCGCACAAAGCCACTGCCATCCAGCACCAGCCCCAGGGTCACCAACGGGCAGTCGCTACGCTTTTCCTTGGAGTGTCCGCGCTGGGCCTTGGGGTTGCCAAGCGCCGCCCCCTCAAAGAAGGTGTTGGTCAGATCATCGAGGGTGACCGGCCAGTCCAGCCCGAACAGGTCACTGACGCGCGTCAAGACCGCCTGCTCGATCACCCGCCCGGTGCCGCATCAGCAGGTCCGCCGCCCGGTAGAACGGCGCCAGGGGGAGGGTCGCGAAGTCGACCCCCAGCAATTCCCCCAACGCACTGCGCTCACCCAGCCAGCGGTGGGTCGCCCGATCCGAGCCCGGGGCGGCCTACGCCCAATGATGGCGCCGACGATCAGCGCCCGTTGTGGGGCGCTCAGCCCCAAGCGCTGGAGCAGTGCGACAACATTCACCTCCGCCATCGCCCACAGCGCCACCGACTCCACCCCAGAACAAGCTGCTGCCACGAACTCAGGATGCACAGCCACCGGCGCCCATTCAGCGTCGCGCCGCGGGATCGGATGACCCCGCTGCGACCTCCGCCGCGACGACCATCTGCCGCGGCAGCCGCAGCATCAGGACCAACGCGCAACCCGCCAGCAAGATGAGGGCGACGACGGCCAGCCCAGCGCTGAAGGAGGTCGTCGTCTGTTTCATCCAGCCCATCAGGTATGGCCCCAGAAAGCCGCCGACGTTGCCCAGCGCGTTGATCAGCGCGATCCCGGCAGCGGCCGCCGTGCCGCTGAGCAACGCGGTCGCGAGCGCCCAAAACGGCCCCATGACACCCCAGACGCCGATCGCGGCGATTGAAAAGGCCAGGAGCGCAAGCGGCAAGGTCTGAGTGGCCGCCGCCAGCCCGGCCCCGGCCGCCGCCAAGACCAGCGAACCGGCGACATGCCAACGCCGCTCGCCGCGCCGGTCGGAGTGCCAGCCGATCACCACCATCCCCACCCCCGCCGCGAGGAACGGCAGGGCGTTGAGCAAGCCGAGAGTGAAATCATCGGCAGCGGTCAGCGCCCGCAGCATCTGCGGCAGCCACAGGGCGATGCCATACATGCCGATGACCATGCACAGATAGACCAGACCCAGCCCCCAAACCCGATGATCGGTCAGCGCCTCACGCAGGGTATGGCGGGTCTGATCGCGGGCCGCTTGCCGCTCCTGTTGCAGGGTCCGGTTCAACCAATCACGCTCGTCCGGAAGCAGCCACCGCGCCTGGTCCGGACGGTCAGGGAGCTTGACCAGCACCACGAGTCCCAGCAGCACTGCCGGCAAGCCTTCGGCCACGAACAGCCAGTGCCAGCCGCGCCACCCCCACCAGCCGTCCAGTTCCAGCAGGGCGCCGGACAACGGGCTGCCGATCAGTCCGGCCAGTGCGGTGGCGGTGGCAAACAGTGCGACCGCGCGCGCCCGCTCGCGGGTTGGGAACCAACCCGTCAGATAGAGGATGATGCCGGGGAAGAACCCGGCCTCCGCCACCCCGAGCAGAAAGCGCAGCAGATAGAAGCTCGTTTCACTGCGCACCAGCGCCATAGCCATCGCGATCAGCCCCCAGGTCACCATAATCCGGGCGATCCAGAGGCGCGCGCCAACCCGTTGCAGAATCAGGTTGCTGGGGACCTCGAAAAGCACATAGCCGAGAAAGAACAGGCCGGCGCCGGTACCATAGGCTGCCGCGCTCAGACCCAGGTCCTGGTTCATCTGCAGCGCCGCAAAGCTGATGTTGATCCGGTCGAGGTAGGCGACGACGTATAACAGGCCAAGAAACGGGAGCAACCGCCAGGCGATACGCCGCAGCGTGCGGCGGGCCAGCAGGTCGTCGGTCGCGGGCCAGGCAGGGGGCGCTGAAGACAGGGGTAACATGGCGGATTCCGGGTGACGAAGCTGGCGTTTCGTCACCGGAAGATAGCATAGAAGGAGGAGTCAACCGTGCGTTTCGTTGCCCGATCATTTCGCTTGCGGTGGATTATCGCCGTCCTGGTGCTGGCATTGGCGCTGGCGGGCGCCGTCGGCACGGCGTTTCACTTTCACGCACGGTCCCTGTCGCAGCCGCAACCCGATCGGTACGCACCTGGCGTCCTGGTTGGCGAGACCGCCCGGAGCGCGGCGTCTTCCGGCCCGATCGCACGTGCCTACCTCGGTCATTTCAAGACCCAAGAGTCCCTGACATCCTGCGGCCCAGCGAGCGCCTTAAACGTGCTGGCCTCGATCGGCGCGCCCATCGCCGACGAACGGACGCTGTTCGATGGAGATCGCTGGGGGTGGCTGAGTATGCGTATGCAGGGAATGACACTGGACGCGCTGGCCGCGCTCATTGCGCAACGCCGCATCGGCGAGGTGACGGTGTTGCGGGACCTCTCCTATGAGGCGTTCCTGAGTCAGGTCCGGGAGGCCGACAACCCCGCAGACCGCTTGATCGTCAACTTCGACCGGGCGCCCATCTTCGGGGTCGCCATCGGCCATTTCTCGCCGATCGGCGGTTACGATGCCGAACGCGATCTGGTGCTGCTGCTGGACGTCACGCCCGGCTACGGACCCTCCTTGATTCCATCTAAACTCCTGTATACCGCCGTGCAGACGCCGGACTCGGCGACCGGACGCATGCGGGGGTTGATCCGGATCAGCGGCTTCAATACAACGGATAGCGCCAAGGCACGACCCTGATCGCGAACCCCGGGTGGCGAGAATCAGGTGCGGGCCGGCATCGCCGAGCAACCGGGATCTTCCTAACCCAATGGATATGTCACTCTCTGCGCGCCTGCTGGTCTCGCGGAATATTAATAATTCCGGCACCATCGACCAGCCATCCCCGTTCTGTTTTTACTGTCTTGACCGCCACCTCAAAAGGTTCCGGCTCAGCATTCGGATCGATCCCCTTCAACATCACGACGTTGGTTGCGGCGTCGCAGCTCCGCACGCGAAAGCCCTTATCGGGGTAGTCCTGCGCGTCGAAGACGGGATCAGCGTCCAACCCTTCATCTTCTGACGCGCCCTCTTGATAGGCATGGCCCACGAACTTCTTGTGTGCCCGTTTGAAGCTCTCAGTGACTTTCGTATCCGAGCACACCGCGTTTTCCACGAGATTGGAGGCTTTAGCACAGTCGAAGCTTGCCCCATGTGATGCAGAGACCAAAGGAAAAACCACAAGGGCAGTGATAAACGCCCTGGTACGTTGGCGAAAGTGTGCATGAGAAATCATGATGACGGTGCCTGAAATCCTGTATTGCTTTGGGTAGACAATGCGAAGCGTATTCAGTTTGAGGGACTGGCGACCTCTTCAATGCTTAAACCTAGAAAGAGCAGTTGCACCACAAAGACACAAAGGACACAAAGGACACAAAGGACACAAAGGATTTCCATGTGTTGCGTTGAAGTGGTGATCACCAGCCAGGTGAGGCGCATCATGGCAATAACCCATTGTCTTTCTTTGTGATCTTTGTGCCTTTGTGGTGCGAACTGCCGAATTTAGGTTAAACCCTCACGGCCTTGCTCGTCATAAAGACACTCAGATCCGTGCCGCGGATGAACTCCTGCGCCAACTGCAACTGAGGATTGGGCATTTCCGTCTCGACGACTGTGCGGGGCGACTGTCATTGTCCGGCTTTTCGGTCCTTGCGGCCAATCGCGGGTCTCGATCGTCGTTCCGGCCGGTCGTCACGATGTCACTTGGGTGCTTGCCGTGTGCCTGAGTCCGGTCGCCCACCGACGCTGTTCCGCCGGGTGCCAGCAGTTCCAAATTTGGGTGGCCGCCGCCAACAGTGTGTCGGCAGCGAGGCCGATGGTGGATGCGCTGCGCTTATCCACCCTACGA
>NZ_CAIZIZ010000447.1 GCF_903933125.1 uncultured Lamprocystis sp.
GACTGAAGTCGCACCTACATCCGATCCGATGGTGGGTGGTATAGCCATCGGACGTAGGGGCGGGTTTCAAACCCGCCCCTACACTTCAGACATACGGTGTTTCGCAAGACGCCGCGCCGCCGCGCCGATCCGCGTGCGCGGCGGAGTCGCGTTGGCGGAACAGTAGGGCTTCGGTCTGGCGCAGGCGGCGACTCAGTTCCCGCGCCAGATTCATCATGATCAGGGTGAATGATTCAGGATTGGCCGCGTAGAGCTGGTAGAGCAGGGCGTTGCTGATCCCGAGCGCGAGACAATCCTCGGCCGCCCACACGCCGGCGCTGCGCGGGTAAAGGTCGATCAACGCCATCTCGCCGAAGCAGTCACCGGGTCCGAGCCGGCCGATCACCTCCGCCCGTTCGCCAAGGGCGCGGCGGACCTCCACCCGGCCCGAGCGCAGCACGTACATGGTCTCGCCGCGATCTCCCTGACGGAAAAACCAGTGTCCGGCCGGCGTGATCACCCGCTCGGCCCGCGTGTTCAGGTAGTCCAGAGCCCGATCGGGGACGGCACCGAAGATGGGCATGTCGCGCAGCAGTGCCAGTTCATCCGGCACGTTCAGGTCTGCTTGGTTTGAACCGGACGTCGCGGCGTTGCTCGGCATCAGTGTCTCCTGGTCAGACCGGCGCTACATCGGTGCCGCGCGGCCGGCGGTCAGCCCGGGTGACCATTGCTGTCAGCCGGGGCCGTCAGGTGTTCGCGCAGCCAGTCCCGGATCTGGTGGGTGGAGCGCGCCCCGCTGAAACGCCCGCGTTCCTCGCCGTTCTGGAACAGGATCACGGTCGGGAAGCCGCGTAGCGAATAGCGGCCGGCAACGCGCATATTCTCGCCCTCGTCCACCTCAAGTTTAGCCAGCCGGATGGCGCCGTCCAGTTCCTTGACGACCCGCTCCAGGTGGGGCGACAGGGCATGGCAGGGCGTGCACCAATCAGCCCAGAAATCGACCAGGATCGGGTGCTGGTGGGAGGCCTCGATGACCGCGGACTGAAACCGGGTCAGGTCGGTGTCGAAGATCGGGGGACTGGTATCTGATTGAAGCAACATACGTGTTCGCGGACTATAACCAACAGACCGTCGATTGTATCAGTAAGGCCAAGGCTGTCGGCGTGTCGTTTTCTCCCATCGCGGATGGGTTTCTCCGCCCGCTGCCCATCCGACAACCTGCCGCGATGGAGCACGGCTGTCGCTGGCCGTCGCGACCGGGGACGACGAACCTGCTTGGACCCAGGCTGCCGTCTAGGCTATGGTAGTCGCCCCGAGCGGCGGGGGCCGTTCGCTCACCATTTGGAGATTGCTGATCATGTCCCTACTCGACACGCCGCGTGCCGGCTACCCCCTGACCCGCATGCGCCGTATGCGCCGCGATGCATTCTCGCGGCGCCTGATGTGCGAGACCACGCTGACGCCCAATGACCTGATCTACCCGGTGTTTGTGCTCGAGGGCACGGGTGTCCGGGAGCCGGTGGCGTCCATGCCGGGGGTGACCCGGCTGAGTATCGACCTGCTGGTGGCCGAAGCGCGCGCCATTGCCGCACTGGGCGTTCCCGCCATGGCGCTGTTCCCGGTGACGCCGGCATCGGCCAAGTCCGAAGATGCGCGCGAGGCCTTCAACCCGGACGGCCTGGCCCAGCGCGCGGTACGTGCCGTGAAGGACGCGGTGCCGGAGTTGGGGGTCATCACCGATGTGGCCCTGGACCCCTTCACCACCCACGGCCAGGACGGGCTGATCGACGACCAGGGCTACGTGGTCAATGATGCCACGGTGGACGTGCTGGTCCGTCAGGCGGTCTCGCACGCCGAGGCCGGGGCCGATGTCGTGGCGCCGTCCGACATGATGGACGGGCGGATCGGCGCCGTGCGCACCGCTCTGGAAGCGGAGGGCCACATCCACACCCGCATTCTCGCCTATTCGGCCAAGTATGCCTCCAGTTTCTATGGTCCGTTCCGCGACGCGGTCGGATCCGCGGCAAATCTGGGCGGCGGCAACAAGTACACCTATCAGATGGATCCGGCCAACACCAACGAAGCCCTGCATGAGGTGGCGCTGGACCTGGATGAGGGTGCCGACATGGTGATGATCAAGCCGGGAATGCCCTATCTCGACATCGTGCGGCGGGTCAAGGATCAGTTCGGTGTTCCGACCTTCGTCTATCAGGTCAGTGGCGAGTACGCGATGCTCAAGGCGGCGAGCCAGAACGGCTGGCTCGATGAGCGTGCGGTGGTGCTCGAAGCCCTGCTCGGCATCAAGCGCGCCGGGGCCGACGGGATCCTGAGCTACTACGCCAAGGACGTGGCGCGCTGGCTGGCCGAGTGAGCTCAATCGCACCATGACAGACCGCTATGCCGTGATCGGTCATCCGATCGCCCACAGCAAGTCGCCGCTGATCCACGCGGCCTTCGCCCGGCAGACCGGGCAGGATCTGGAATACACCCGGATCCTGAGTGCGCCGGACGCGTTCGTCGACACCGTCAGGTGTTTCTTCGGCGACGGCGGGCAGGGACTCAATGTGACGGTGCCGTTCAAGGAAGCGGCCTGGCGGCTGGTCGATGAGCACAGCCCGCGGGCCGCCACCGCGGGAGCCGTGAACACGCTGATCCGACTGCCGGGGCAGCGGCTGCGCGGCGACAACACCGATGGGGTTGGCCTGGTCAGGGACCTGGCCGGCAATCACGGCTTCGACTTCGCCGGGCGGCGGGTGCTGCTGCTCGGGGCCGGCGGTGCGGCCCGGGGCGTGCTGCGCCCGCTGCTGGAGAGCGGACTGGCGGAACTGCTGATCGCCAACCGTACCCTGGACAAGGCCGCCGCGCTGGCTGCCGCGGTCGCTGACCTCGATCCCGGCGGCGCCACGGTGCATGCTTGTGGTCTTGCGGACCTTGGCCCGGTGGCCTTCGATCTGATCATCAACGCCACCTCGACCGGACTGACCGGCGCGGTGCCGGCCATCGCGCCGTCGGTGCTCGCACCCGGCGCCTGGACCTATGACATGATCTACGCGGATTCCCCCACGCCCTTCTGCCGCTGGGGTCTGAGCCACGGGGCGGCGCGGGCCATTGATGGGCTTGGGATGCTGGTCGAGCAGGCCGCCGAGTCGTTTTTTCTGTGGCGGGGGATGCGGCCGGAAACAGCAGCGGTGATCGACCTGCTGAGGCGTCGCTGAGTTTTGCAATGCTCGGTGTGTTCGGCCTGGGGGATTTCACCCGCCTCGGTGGAGACGCGGTTGATAGCGTTCGGACGTGATAACCGGACGTAGGGGCGGGTTTCAAACCCGCACCTACACCAACAGCAATTCCAAATTTGGGCGGCACCGCGCGAGCTCTGGTGGATGCGGCGCGCGACCGCCGTGCCGAGTCCCTGCCACCGAGCGGCGCGCCTTATCCACCCTACAACGGAGCCGGTTTCGTAGGGTGGATAAGCGCAGCGCATCCACCATCGGCCTGCTGCTACACCAAGGATCTGTCTGGATATCAGGTACGAGGGCTATATAATTTACATTTTCTGAAACTGTAAACCGCGCCAGCTCCAGCAATCGTCGAGTCTGCCGGAGCCGATCCCATCCAACAACATCGCATACCGCGCCGGGCGCGGTTTAGGATCAAAACCTATGGAGTTGCTGCCAAAGACCGCCGTACTCGGATTGGGCCTGATGGGCACCGAGATCGCCTTGCGCCTGCAGGCGCAGGGGGTCGCGGTCACCGGCTGGAATCGCGGTGCCGAACGGTCGCAGGCCGCCGCCGCCGCCGGGCTGGCGGTCGCGGCGGATGCCGCGACGGCCATCGGCGCCGCGGACCTGGTGCTGCTGGTGCTCAGCGATGCCGCGGCCATCGAGGCGACCCTGCTCGCCCCGCCCGCCGCCGCGGCGCTGCGCGGGCGGCTCATCGTGCAGATGGGCACCATCGGCCCGGAGGAGAGTCGCGGACTCGCCGCCCGGCTGGATGCCCTTGGTGGCCGCTACCTCGAGGCCCCGGTCCTGGGCAGCCTGGGTGAAGCCCGTGAGGGTCGGCTGATCATCATGGTCGGCGGCGATGAGACGCTGTTCGCGCAGTGCCGCCCGGTGCTGGAGCGGCTGGGGGCGCAGCCGCAACGGATCGGCGCCGTCGGTCAGGCGGCGGCGCTCAAGCTGGCGCTGAACCAGTTGATTGCCGGGCTCACCGCCACCTTCGCGCTGAGCCTGGGTCTGGTGCGCGCCCAGGGGATCGACGTCGATCAGTTCATGGCCCTGCTGCGCGGCAGCGCGCTCTATGCCCAGACGTTCGACAAGAAGCTCGACAAGTACCTGAGTCATGACTACGGAGCCGCCAATTTCCCACTCAAACACCTGTTGAAAGACGTCCGTCTGTTCCGGCAGGCCGCCGCGCCGCTCGGGCTGGATACGGCCCTGGCCGGCGCCATCGAGGCCGCCTGCATCCGTGGCCAGGATCTTGGTCTGGGTGACCAGGACTATTCGGCCATCTACGAGGCCCTGAGTCGCGGGTGAGCCGGCCGGGTCGATCAGGCTGTGGAAGCGGCTTCCAGCCGCTTCGGAGCGCCAGGATGGCGCTTCTGCTCGGTTGCTGGTTGGCACCGCTCCCGGCCGCGGCGCAGACGCCGCGACCGGAGCCGATCGAACCCATCGACCCGGGCCGTTGGATCTCCAATTTATGGGCGCCGGTGGCCTCCTATGGCGGGCTGCTGACCGACGACGCTTTGGAAGACGTGGTGATCCTCGTACACCGGCGCGAGGCCTTCGGCGATGATCCACTGCGGCCGTCGGGCAGCCGCGCACTGGCGATCTTCAGCCTGACGGACGCGGGCGTCTACCGTCGCGAGGTCTTGGCCGAGGACATTCTGCCCTGCGTCCAGTGCATGGGAACCATCAACCGTGATCCGGATGCCGTCCCCTTCGAGATCGACATCGCGGACCGCGAATTGACGGTGAGTTGGATCAGCAATGCGGACGGCTTGGTTTCTGTGCGCCTGACGCTCGCCTGGGACGCACGCGAGCAGGCCTTCGGTTTGGTCGCCGACGAGGTGGCGCGGGGCGATGGACAGCGCGGGATCGCGTCGCGGCGTCTGCGCGATTACCGCCGCGGACGTGCGGTTACCGACGGCACAGCGAGTGCCTTCACCCCGCGTTTCATCCCTGCCGAGCAGGTAAAGGCGGCGGATTACCGCTAACCACCGCGTCGTCGCGCCAGCACCCGCGCCAGGGCGGCGCGTGCGCGGTTGCTCGGTACCGCAAAGCCGATACCGACATTGCCGCCGGTGGGTCCCATCAGAGCGGTATTGATGCCGACGACTTCGCCGGCCAGATTGATCAGTGGCCCGCCGGAATTGCCGGGGTTGATGGAGGCATCGGTCTGGACCAGTTCGCCCAGCCGGGCGTCGCCCACGCCGCTGCGCCCCACGGCGCTGACGATCCCCGAGGTGACCGTCTGTCCCAAGCCAAACGGGTTGCCGACAGCGATCACGAAATCGCCGACTTCCAGCGTCTTGGAATCGCCGAACGCGAGCGGGGTGATGTCGATCGCCGGGATCTGCAGCACCGCCAGGTCGGTGCCATCATCCGATCCCAGCAGGCGGGCCCGGTAGCTGCGCCGGTCCTTGAGCGTCACCTCGATGGCGGTGGCCCCTTCCAGCAGGTGTTTGTTGGTCAGCACATAGCCGCGTTCGCTGTCCACGATCAACCCGGACCCCACGCTCTGGCGCCGCTCGGTGTCGCCCTCCTCGGGCACCTCCATGCCGAAGCGCTCCATGAAGCGGCGGAAATCCGGATCGCTCAGCAGCGGGTTTTCCTCGATCCGCACCACCGCATCCACCGCGACATTCACCACCGCCGGGGTGACCCGCCGCATCAGCGGCGCCAGTGATGGATAGGCGGCGCCGGGCTTGCGGAACAGGAAGGTCTCGCGCGACGACGGGGCCGCGGCCCGACCGCTCAGCGCGCTCAGTGTCTGCGCGCAGCCGACGAGTGTTCCGGTCAGCGCAAGGCAGACCAAAAGCCGGCCGGCCAAGCTGACGGCCGGTCGATGGTGTTTTTGCGGTCGCGAGAGGCGCGGCGCAACGTCGGGTTCACGCAAGATGACATCCTTTTAGGGCTTGGGGACCGTCGGCAAGCCGGCCGCGGAACCGGTCAGCGGAAACCGATCAGCGGACTAGGGCGCTTGCCACGCGCCGCCGCAGACCGGCATCCACGGGTTGATTGATCAGCAGCGCAAAGGGTGTCCAGGTGCCGTCGCGTCGGACATAGCCCGCATAGGCGCTCACGCCGGTGAGGGTGCCGGTCTTGGCACGCACCCCAGGGTTGCCATCCTGCACCGGCATCAGGTCGCGGTTGGGCGCGAAGGCATTCATCACGTCCACCAACTGGCGGGCCGAGAGGCGGTTGCCGCGCGACAGTCCGGCGCCGTCCTCGATCTTGAAATCGGCCCATTTGAACTTGCGGCGGGCAAAGTCCGTCATGGCGCGCTGGGCGCCGGCGATGCTCACCCGTCCCTTGCCCTGCGGGTCCGCCAGGCGCAGGAAGAGCGCATTGGCGACGAAATTGTTCGAGTATTTCAGGGTCGGCGTCAGCATGGCCGCCAGGGTGCGGGTGTTCTTGTGCCGATAGACCAGCTTGGCACCACCCGGCATCGGTGCGATCTCCTGTCCGCCCGAGACCTGGATTCCGGCCGCCTGGAGCTTGGCCGCCAGCAATTCGCCAAAATAACCGACCGCCGTCGGCCGTTGTTTGAGATTCACCCGCTGGGTGCCGGCCCCGCCCATCTTGCCGAACCGGCGGGCGGTGTCGGTCAGCGGGGTCTGGGGTTCGGCGCTGGAGACGGTGGCGCCGCTGCGGACCAGATTGACCGTATTGAAGTTGGCGGCCAGTGCCGTCACCGGCGCGTCGTAGGGATTGTCCGTGGCCGACCGGCCGGCGATCTCGACATCCTTGTCGAAATAGCTGTCGTCCAGCCCGAGGCCGGCCACGCGCTTGACGCCGGCGGACTTGAGCCCCTGGGCGATCAGGTCCAGTTCTTCCGAAACCAGATAGGGATCGGCGCGTCCTTTCACCCAGAGCCGGCCCTGGCCGTCCTGGTAGAAGTCGGTCTCGAAATGATAATCGCGTCCCCAGGTATCGATCGCCGCCAGCGCGGTCAGCACTTTCATGGTCGAGGCCGGCATCAGCGGCAGATCCGGGTTGTGGGAGACGACCGCCTTGCCGGCCTCCTGGACCAACAGCCCCGCCTTGGACAGCCCCTGCACCTGACTCACGGCGTCGGCGCGGGCGGGGTTGCCCCAAGGCAGGGCGCACAGGGCCAGCAGGCCGCTGAACAGCAAGGAACGCAAAGGGGGCAGGGCGTGCTGGGCTGGGCTCATGGGTCTCTTCGTCCGGTCACCGTTGGAGGATGCAAGCCGGTTAGGATAGCCCAGAATCCAAGACGACAACGATTGTGTTTATAGCGTTCACATCTGATATCCAGACAGACCTTCGTGTAGGGGCGGGTTTGAAACCCGCCCCTACGACCGGCTATCACGTCCGAAGGCGATAACTTGTTCTAGCCCAAACGCTTCACGCCCCTTCCGAGGTCCGCCATGCACCGCCGCAGACTGCCGATCGGCATCCAGACCTTCGCCAAAATCCGTGCGGATGATCACTATTACGTGGACAAGACCGGCTTCATCCGGCAGTTGACCGACGAGGGCACCCACTATTTCCTGTCGCGCCCGCGCCGCTTCGGCAAGTCGCTGCTGCTTGATACCCTGGGGGAGATTTTTAGCGGTAACGAGGCGCTGTTTCGCGGACTGCTGATCCATCCGCACTGGGACTGGACCATCCGGTATCCGGTTATCCGGCTCAGCTTCGGCGGCGGCATGGTGCAGGATCCTGCGGCGCTGGAGCACAAAATCGGGGAACAATTGCGCATCAACCAGGCCGCGCTCGGCTTGCACTGCACCGAGACGGGGAGCGATGGCTGCTTCGGGGAGCTGATGCGGTTGGCCCATGCCGCGACCGGCCGGCGGGTGGTGGTGTTGGTCGACGAATATGACAAGCCGATCTTGGACAATCTGACCACGCCGGAGGTCGCGCGCACGATGCGCGATGGGCTACGCAATCTCTATTCAGTCATCAAGGACAATGACGCCCATGTCCACTTTGTGTTCATCACCGGAGTGAGCAAGTTCAGCAAGGTGAGCATCTTCTCGGGGTTGAACAATCTGAAGGACATCACCATTGATGCCCGCTATTCCGCTCTGTGCGGCTATACCGAGACAGATGTCGACACCGTCTTCGCCTCAGAGCTTCCCGGGTTGGACCGGGACGAAATCCGCCACTGGTATAATGGCTATAACTGGACCGGCACGGCGGTCTACAACCCCTTCGACCTGCTGCTCTTGTTCGATGCGCGCGAGTTTCGCACCTGGTGGTTCGAGACCGGCACTCCGACCTTTTTAGTGGATCTGCTCATGCAGCGCGGCGTTTTCACCCCCAGTCTGGCGCGCCTGCGCGCCGATGAGGCGCTGCTGTCGGCCTTCGACGTGGATCATCTGGCCACCGAGGCGCTGCTGTGGCAGACCGGCTATCTCACCTTCACCGGCACGCGGCAGCTCGGCGCCCGACGCGAATACACCCTGGGTTATCCCAATCTGGAAGTCGAGAGCGCGCTGAACGACAGCCTGGTCAAGGCGCTGATCGGCCATCCGGGGCAAGCAAGCGAATTGGCGAGCCGGCTCTACGATCTGCTGGCGGCGGCGGATTTCGCCGGTCTGCGCGCCCATGTCGACAGCCTGTTCGCGGCCATCCCCTATCAGTGGCATACCGGCAACCCCATCGCGCGTTATGAGGGCTACTACGCCAGCGTTTTCTACAGTCATCTGGCCGCGCTCGGCCTGGACTTGACGGCGGAGGACGCCAGCCGCCAGGGCCGGGTCGACCTGACGCTGAAATTCAATAGCCGCATTTGGCTGTTCGAGTTCAAGGTGGTGGAATTGGAGCCCACGGGGCGTGCGCTGCAGCAGCTCAAGGATCGAGGTTATGCAGCGCAATACCGCGCCCTTGGCCAACCGATCCATCTGATCGGGATCGAATTCAGCCGCGAGCAGCGCGGGGTGGTCGGGTTCGAGGTCGAGACGCTTTAGCCTGACACATCCCAGCACCGGGATCTTCATCATCCGTGCAATGGTCCGGCCCTTCGTTTCTTCCACCAACAGCGGCAGCCCGGCCTTGATCATGGTGACGGCCACGACCCTGACCAGTTCCGATTCTGTTCATGTAGGGGCGACTTTAGTCGCCCCTATAGCCCCCTGCGGATCTTGCCCGCACCCGCACAACAGACAGAAGGTCGAGGCGTCAGTCGAACGCCGCGCCGCCGCCCGCTAAAGCGTCGACCTCCGGTCGCGTCACCCCGGTCCTCGGTGGTTGATCCCGCGTGGTACGAGGTTCTTCGGAAATCAC
>NZ_CAIZIZ010000448.1 GCF_903933125.1 uncultured Lamprocystis sp.
GCCGGTTTCTTCTGCACGGGCAAGACCGCGAAGCCGCACGCCTGCAACAACGCCGGATTGCGCCCGAGTTCGCGAATCAGGGCCTCGATCGACGGGTGCTGGAACACCACCCCGGCCAGCACCGCATTCCACATCGCCGCGACCGGATAGTCGTCGCGTCCCGGTCCGCGCATCACCTCCAGGTAGTGCACCAATTGCGCGTCCGGGAGATGATCGCGCACCAGAGACAACCGCTCCAGATCGCTGCGCGCGTCAACCGCGCGCCAGTCAAATAAGCTCGGTTCAATGGCCGCCATAGGGTCTTCCTGCAAAGGATCGTCTCGATAACGATAGGATCCCTTGGCGGCCACCTTTTTGCACGACCCCGCTGGCACGCTGGGGTGAATTTTCGCCCACCGCCCCAGCCCATGCGCGCAACTGACTGATTGTTCATTCCGGGCTGGGGTAAACGAAAGTTTTCCCCCGCCGGACGGCTTTTCAGTTTAGTGGGTTGCCGACACCGCTAGAGGCTCGACCAGGTCCACGAATGACACCACCGATACGATAGGTTCCTGAGGCGTCAATTTGAGGATGCGTCAGCCGGGGTACCCGACGGCAAGGGTCCGGCTTAATCTTGAAAGTCGGTCTACACAACACTTATGCGATCGCCGCGTCGCTGATCATCGAGAGCGCCGAGCGCTCGCGCATTGTTCCTCGCGGCCGCGGTACAGGCCCGCCAGGCCGGCGCCTTTCTCACGGCGGAAGGTTCTTGACACTGGGAATCGGTCCCTTGGCGGCGGACGCCTGGCAGAGCGAGCAGGCGGCGGCGTTCCATCCGCCACCCCTTCGGTCCGCTCGCATTAAAGAGAGTCGACACTTCTATGGGTGGCTCCAACTTTCAAGCACCACCACCCGTGTCCTCGCTTTTGCACTTGTTCACGGGTGCCCGCCTCCCATGGACCGATGCTTGGATCTCCCTGGTTACCGCGCATTCTCAATGTCAGGCTCGACACGGCCCCGGACCCCGGGGAGTACCAGCGCCGCTCGCCATCGCGCAGCGCCAGTTGTTGCCTACCGGCGGGACACGGCCCTGGGCATTCACCAGTCCTATCTTTCGGGGCTCGACACCTTCAAGGTCGGCTCCACCCGCTACCTTTGCACCGCGCCTGCTTTCGTGCCTACCCATCGACGCGTCTGTTACCAGACGCGCCGCAAGGCTCGCTACTGGGCGCGTGGCGCACGCTGACCCAGGCGGTACTCACACCCGCTAGAACACGCGACATTGCCAGGCCGCACTGCCCCCTTTCCCCAACCCCTTTTCCCCACCTTTTCGCCGATGGTGACCCCGTCTTTTCGCTTCAGGCCGCCACCATCTGGATGTCGCCCGCCACCAGGGTCTTGGGTCCGGTCAGGGTGGCAAGTGCCACCGCCGCCCCGGCCCCGTTGCCGTCGGCGTCGAAGGACAGGCTGCCGCTGGTCGCGTTGTAGAGAAAGACGGCGTTGGCGTTGGCTAGCGGCGTCCCCGCGGCCACCAGGCGGGCAGCGGCGAGCCGGCCCAGGGGCAGGCCGGCGAAGTTGGGGCTGACCACCTGGAGGCGGTCGACCCCGCTCTGGAAGTCAGTGAGGTGGTCGCCGCCCTCGCCGGGACTGAGGAACTTGAAGCGATCCGCCCCGGCCCCGCCAGTCAGGGTGTCCGCCCCGTAGCCGCCCCTGAGCAGGTCGGTCCCGGTCCCTCCGAGCAGGGTGTCGTTGCCGCCCCCGCCATCAATGGTGACCGACCCGCGGGTAAAGCCGGACGCATCGAATCGGTTGTCGCCCGAGTAGCCGCGCAGGTCCGCCCCGTCGATGTCGGTCAGGGTGTCGGTGCCCAGACCCCTGAGCTGGGTGTCGGTGAGGGTGAAGTCGGCATCGCCGACCGCTCGCACCCGGTCCTGTCCGACCGCCCGCCCGATCAGCACATCGTCGCCGCCTTGGCCTTCTAGGATCACCTGGCGGCCGGTGAAGGCGGTGGCGTCCAGGGTGTTCGCGCCGGGTCCCCCGCACAGATGGGCCTCTTCGATGCCATCGAGGGTATCGGCGCCGAGCCCGGTCAGCCGGTCGGCGGTGAGGGTGAAGTCGGTATCGCCGCGGGCCTCGACGCGATCATTGCCAGCACCGCCGACCAACGTGTCATCGCCCACCCCGCCGCTGAGCAGGTCGTCACCGCTGCCGCCCAGCAGCGTATCGTTGCCGGACTCGCCGTAAAGAAGGACCCGTCCGCGGGTGAAGGCGGAGGCGTCCAGGCGATCAGCGTTGCCGTCGCCGATGAGCCTGGCCTGGTCGATGGCAGTCAGGGTGTCGGTCCCCTGGCCGACGAGTTGGGTGTCGGTGAGGGTGAAGCCACCGTCGCCCTGGGCGCGCACCTGATCAATACCGGTCGTGCGCCCGATCAGGATGTCGTCGCCGCCGCCGCCCTCCAGGATGGTCAGGGCGCCGGTGAAGGCGGTGACATCCAGGGTGTTTTGGCCGGCCCCGCCGACCAGATACGCCTCGTCGATACCGCGCAAGGTGTCGGTTCCGAGTCCGGTCAGTCGGGTGTCGGTAAGGGTGAAGTCCGTATCGCCATAGACGTGCAGCCGGTCGCGACCCGCCGCGCGCCCGATCAGGGTGTCGTCCCCGCCGCCGCCGTTGAGGACCACCAGGAGGCCGGTGAAGGCGGAGGTGTCGATCCGGTTGTTGCCGGCCCCGCCGACGATCCATGCCGCATCCATCCGCACCAGGGTGTCGGTCCCCAGCCCCGTGAGTTGCCCGTCGCTGAGGGCGAAATCACGGTTGCCGACGGCCCGCACCCAGTCCTGGGCCACCCCGCCGATGAGGGTGTCGTCGCCGGCCTGGCCTTCCAGCACGGTCAGGTTGCCGGTGAATCCAGCGGCCTCCAAGCGGTTGTTGCCGGCCCCGCCGGTCAGCCAGGCCCCCTCCATGCTGGTGAACTGGTCGGTGCCGCGCCCGGTGAGTTGGTCGGCGGTGAGGACAAAGTCGCGGTCGCCTTGCTCGTGAATCAGGTCCACCCCGACCCCACCGGTGAGGGTGTCGTTGCCGTCGCCGCCCTGCAAAAAGTTGTAATCATTCCGTATGTTCCGTATGAAGCCGTGCCAGGTGGCCGCCGCGCGCGGTGCGATGAGCCGGTCATCGCCGGCCCCGCCGTCGAGCATCACGGCCCCCAGGGTGAAGGCGGAGGCGTCCAGGGTGTTGGCCCCGTTGCCGCCGGTGAGGGTCGCCCGTTCGATGCTCGTGAGTGTGGTGGTGCCCGCTCCGGTCAGTCGGGTGTCGGTCAGGGTGAGGTTCACATCCCCCTGCGTTTGCACGCGATCACTGCCGGGACCGCCGATCAGGGTGTCGTTGCCGGCCCCCCCTGCCAACGTGTCGGCCCCGACGCCGCCGTCCAGGCGGTTATTGCCGGCAGTGCCCGTCAGGACGTTGTTCAGGGCGTTGCCGGTGCCGTTGCGGTTGGCGGTCCCGGTGAGGGTGAGGTTCTCGAGATTGGCCCCGAGGGTGTAGGCGACCGCGCTGAGCACGGTGTCGGTGCCCTGGCCGGCGTTCTCGGTCACGCGGTCGCCGGTGCTGTCCACGTGGTAGGTGTCATCGCCGGCACTCCCGGCCATCGTGTCGGCCCCGCTGCCCCCGCTGAGCCTGTCGTTGCCGTCGCCGCCGGACAAGCGGTCGTCACCGTCTCCGCCCCAGACCTGGTCGTTACCCGCCTCTCCAAATAGACGGTCCGCGCCGACCAGTCCCTCGATCCGGTCGTCACCCCCCTGCCCCAGGATGATGTCGTCTGCTTGACTTCCGACGAGCCGGTCGCCGCGATCGGTACCGTCCAAGGCCGGGGTCGCTGGCGTCAAGTCGAAACTGAACGTTCCGGCGGCCGAACTGTAGTCTTTGCCGTCGCTGACCCGGAAGCGGAAGGATTGGGTCCATTCATCCAGTACCTCGGTCGGCGCCTCGTAAACCAACCGGTTGAGATCAGCGGTGGCCACCACCGCCCCGGCTTGCAGCACGGCGCCACCCAAGAGTAGCCGTCCTTCCTCGGGCAGCGTTTCGATTCTGACGCCATGTAGCGAACTGAGGGGATCTTGATCGGCGAAGGCAAAATCGGTGGCGCGAAGCGCCAGGCGCTGCCCTTCGTTGAGCGTCGCACTGCTGTTGGCGGTCGTCGGCGCGCTGTTGGCGAGGGTCACGCGGCCCTGCTGTAGCCAAACCTCGACGGGGCTATCGGCGTATCCATAAATATCGTATACCTTGCCGTCGAGGGCGTCGCTGCCCTGTAGCGTCAAATTCGCCGTAGCGCTATCTGTCGCTGTCACCTCGCTGTTCAAACCGTCGATCACCAGCCGCTTATTGCCGTCGAGAATCTGCAGCAGCGACGGCAGATCGAAGGACACACTACGGCCATAGCCCAGGTTGATCCTTTCGATATTGAAGAATGTCCCCGCTGCGAGGGGCACGGTCACGTTCTTGCTATCGGTCCCCGGGGGCGTCAGGTAGAGCGTATCGAACCCCTCGCCGCCATCGATGCGGCGGCCGAAGCTCAGATGATCGTTGACCGCCATCCCAATCGTGTCATCGCCTTCTCCCCCGGAAAAGGAAATTTCGGAAAGGTCAGACTCGAGCTCCGAGAGCAGGACATAGTCATCTCCATTCATGCCTTGGATGACGGTCGGAGGTCCAACCATGTCGGGTTGGGGTACCGTGAACACGTCATTGCCATTGGTGCCTTTGAAGAAGGTCCAGGCCGGATTGTCGCCCGCCGAACCGGATTCGGCCTGCGTCGTCCAATCCTGTCCGTAGACGACATAGGTCAGGTCGTTATCGCGATCCGTGACGAGCAGGTCATTAAAGCCGTCCCCGTTGATATCGCCCGCGGCATTGGTTTGATAGTCCGTCGAGCGGCCCGCTAATCCCTGGATTTGTATTTGATCGGTGGCCCCGCCGCGGGTAATGTTGTTTGGGGGGCTCAGCGCGGTCGAACCCAGTTGCAGCCAGGCATTGGCGTCGTTCGAGTTCAGGCCGGATACCGCTCCCGGGGCGATCTGATCGAACAGGATGTCGTCAAAGCCATCCGCGTTGACATCCCCCACGGCCACGCTCGCCGAGGGGAGGTCGCTGAACGGAAGCCCCGGTTGAGCCTGAGATAAATCATTCTCGAACACCGTCGGGGCATCGACGTCCAAGCCGCTCGGCCCCCCGAAATAGATGACGTCTACGACCACCGGGTTGTTTTGGCTAGAGCGCACGGGACTGCCCTCCCCGAAAGCGGCAGTCATTTGAGCGGTTTCAGAGTACGACACCAGAACGTCGGTGAAGTTGTCCCCGTTGAAATCGCCCGCGGTGACCGCGCTGTGGGAAACCGAATCAGCAATGGACCAACTGGTGGAATTTCCCCCCGGAAATTGAAAGTTCACCGAGCCGCTCGGCGGGGCTGGGAGGTCGGTAGCCACCGGCTGGAAAGCCCCCCCGCTGAAGCTCAAGGCCGACACAGCCATTGTGTAGTCAGCCGTGAAGATCGTAGACGCAGGGTTATAACCCGGATAGACGGGCCTATCAAAGACCATGGTAGCCGTGATGATCTCGTCCGCGCCGTCCGCGTCGATATCCGCCAAGCCCAGCCCCGGCGTGGTGAGCGCCCCGCCACTGGGCGCGCTGAGGTTGAGATCGTAATAAGTCGGACTCGAGTTCAGACCGGTTGCGGAGCCCAGGAATGCCGCAAGCGAATACCCCTGTCCGCCGGCGTTCTGAAGCAGCGCGACCACATCGTCGTAGCCATCCCCGTTAACATCCCCGCCGGCCAGTTGCTCGATGCCCGTATAAGCGGTCGTAACAAACCCATTGAACACCTCAAGTACCGGATTTTCGGGGTCGGTGACTATCGCACTCCCCAGGAACTCTTGGACTGAACGCAGAGAAGTCCCGGCATCAACCGCGGCGATATCCCGGTAGCCGTCGGCGTTGAAATCGCCGCCAGCGACCTGCCCCGCGCCCATGGAGGCGGCGGCGAAACCGAAGCTGCGCTGCCCACTGACATTGCTGAGCGTGCTCGCGCCGAGCGTCAGCCGGTTCACGGTCGTAGTGTTGGAACCCACGCTGCCGGTCGACATGAAATCGCCATAGCCATCGCCGTTGAAATCGCCGACGGGTACTGCGGGAAGGCCAGTCTCAATAATGAACCCGTTGTCGCTCCGCAGGTCGTCCACGTTGAGCGCCTGCCCGCCCCTCAGCCAGGGATGGCCGATGGCGACATAGGTTTCACCGTGGCCGCTGCCGTCGGCGCTGCTCGGCGCCCCCAGGCCCAGGTCGTCGACGCCGTCGCCGTTGATGTCGCCGAGGCCATTCAGCGCTTGGCCCACGCTGCCTGGGTTGAAGGCGTTGCCGTTGCCCAAGGGATTGGCGATGCCTTGGTACTGGAATACTCGGGAACCCGCAACATTCGGGTCCAACTGCAGGGTTGCTTGCCCGGTATAGGCATTGGTGCTACCAAATACGGCATAGGCGCTCCCGGCATTGCCATAGGCGAAAGGCGCCCCGACCAACAGGTCATCAATGCCGTCCTGATTGATGTCGCCGGCGTTGGCGACCGCCCAGCCGGCCTGGCCCGAGGCGAGGACGCCTTCGATGACGACGCCCTGCCCCGGCTGCAGCGCCGCGGGATTCGACGGCAGACTCCCATCGGCATGACCGAAGAGGACGTATACCTGGCCGAGGTTGGGCGTTGCCGTGCCGCTGGCCTCGTCGCCCGCCCCGCCGGCGGTGGGCGCGCCAACCACGAGATCCTGGATGCCGTCCCCATTGAAATCAAGGGTGGCCAGGGCGTTGCCGACGCCGTCGGCGTACACCGTACCAAGGTTCGAGGGAGTGTCGGACTGGCCGGTGCTGGGATTGGCCGCCCCGGTTGCGCTGGTAGGGGCGGTGATCTGTGCGCCGCTGAAGGTCGGGGCTGCGGGAAGGGTTTGGGTGGTGGGCAACGAACCCGTTCCCCTGAGCACGTAGACGCCGCCCCCATAGCCCTGGACGTTACCGCCGCTATCGGTCCCCGGATTGCATAACGGCGCGCCCATGATCAGGTCGAGATGGCCGTCGTCGTTCACGTCCGCGACGGCCAGGGACGCGCCCAAGCCCGTCGCGCTGGGGGTCGAGAGCGTGGCCTGCAACGTGGCGGTGATGGCCGAACCGGAACCCGCGAGGCGATAGATCTGGACGCGGCCCGCTGTCGGCGAACCGATAATGAGTTCCGGCGTCCCGTTGCCGTCGAGGTCGGCGAGCTGGACGGTCTTGCCGAAGGCATCGCTACTGTTGCCGCTGACGGGGTGGTTGGCCACACTGTTGATGGTCAGGTCCGCGCTCGCCGGGCTGGCGAGCGTCGAATTGTCGAACACATAGACCCGGCTATCGTTGGTCCCGCCGGCGCCGGTCAGATCTGGCGCGGCGATGGCGTACCAGATCGACCCGCCCGCGGTGCCGGTCCAACTGTCCAGGCTCATCCCCGCCTGGGGTGCGGTCGCGCCGCTGCCCGCCACCCCGCTAATCTTGATGACGGTCTGCCCGGCCTGCGGTGCGTCCAGTTGCAGCCCTTCGTCCAGCACTTCGACGCCCTTGGCGCCGCCAACCAGATAGATGCTGCCGGCACCCTCATCGGTGCCCGGTGCCGCGATCCAGAAGCTATCCACAGCGGCCGAGCCGTTCTTGGTGCCCCAGAGGTTGCCTGCTCCAGAGACGGCGTCGCCGAGTTGGGACTGGCCGGGTCCGGTCAGTTGGAACCCGCTGTCGATTGCGAGGAGTTCGATGACGGGGTTGCTCTCCTGCAAGACGGCGGTCGCCGCGAGCGCTAGCGTCCCTTCGTCTTCCAGGAGAAGTTGAAATTTCTCTCCGGTGTGTTCGTTGAGCGAATCGTTCTTCAGGGCCACCGTCACCGTCATCTCCGCCTCCCCGGCGGCGAAGGCGACGCGGCCTTCGGTGTGCAGGTAATCGGCCCCGGCGGTGGCGCTCAGATCGACCGTGCGATAGCGGAGTGTCTTGCCGGTTGAGAGGTTGCCCGTGCGGGTGATCGTGAATGTCACTGAGCCATCGTCCTCGCGCGCAACGCGGTCGGTGACGGCGAAGGTGCTCCGGGTGGCGGCGTCGCTCGCTTGGGTTTGCGCAGTGATGATGTTGTCGATGACGGCGGGCGGCAGGGGCGCGCTGAGGGTGGTCAGGGTTGCGGTGCCGCTCCACGACCCGGTATCGCCACTGGCCGCCGGACTGTACACCGCCTGCTGTAGGAATGTACCGCCGGACTCTGAATCGGTGAGCGCGAAGCTCACGATGACCTGGTTTTGGCCGGTCGCGCCGAGGGACACATTGACATCGGAGACGACCTCGGCACCCGCTTGGCTAGCGCTGAAACTCGTCAGGTTGTGGCCTGTTTGCCAGCCCTTGGTCTGGGTCCAAAACGCCGCGTACAAATCACCGCGGGACGGGTCGGTCCAGGTCGCCAGGATTCCTTGCGACGTCTGCGTGAGGCTTTCCACGGCGGTCCCGGTCGGGAGTCCCGCAATCGGTTCGGGCGCGGGCACCGTTGGCTCTCTGGGATCTCAGTAGGTCAGTGTCTTTATAAATTACATAATGTTATGACAGCCCTGAGGGTGTCAGAGAGTCGCATGGCGAGCCTCATCGACAAGCCCTAATCAAAGCCTTGGGGCTATTACTGCTCTGCCGAA
>NZ_CAIZIZ010000449.1 GCF_903933125.1 uncultured Lamprocystis sp.
GCCCCGAGCGCTGGGCGGCATGCCTTGAGGTGATAACGGAACGCCCACGCCGACGCCGCTTACAAACGCTCCCGGCCGCCGTCATCGCGTTCCTGAGTACGCCAGGAAATCAACTGGTTGCTTAAGTTGGCGCCTATGGGCTCATGCCCCGTCCGACCGGAGTGGAGTTCGGCGGATGCCGGTGTAGTCAGCGCGCGTCTGCACCGGCGGCAATTCAGATGTGACGCTGAGGTGGTGGCCTTGCATTGTGCATCCCCCCGTTCCTTATGTTTGGTCTTGCGCCGTCGCCCTGCGCGGGATGGCATCGCCGGGTGACCATCCGCCGTCGGGCCGGAGACACCGCAAGGCCAGCCCGCACGGGCAGCGGTCGATCCTTCAGCCCCGCTACATCGGACGGTCTGGAATGGGACCTAACGGAGCCAGGTTATGCGGAGTCAATCGTAGTTTTTAGTTTAAATAAACCATTCCGTCAACCAAGTATATCAGTCGGATTGGTAGGCGACGGCGGCACCTTCCGGCCGATGTTGTGCTAAAGGAGCCGGGGCGTCCCGCCCCGGAAACCAGTCTATGCAGGGGGCACGACCGGCCACCACCATCCGAACCCAAACCCAGCCCCCAACTGCGCTATAGTTTGCCGATGCAACACCCCATTGACCCCAAGATCGACTGTGTCTTCAAGGCCCTGCTGGGGTCCGAGGGCAACCGTCGGCTGCTGATCCACTTCCTGAACGCCGCCCTGGGCGACGATCTGCCGGCGCCGGTGGTGGCGGTGGAGATCTTGAACCCCTATAACGAGCGCGAGTTCCTGGACGATAAACTGTCCATCGTCGATGTCAAGGCGCGCGACGCGCAGGGCCGGTTCTTCCAGGTCGAGATCCAATTGCTGGTCCTCCCGGACCTGCCCGCACGCATCCTCTACGGGTGGGCGGACCTCTACCGCGCCCAGCTCAAGAGCGGCCAGGACTACGGCGCGTTGCGGCCCGCCTACTCGATCTGGCTGCTTGGGGAGACCCTGCGGCGCGGGCTGCCGGACTATGTCCACCGGTTCCGGATGCGTGATGAGCAGGGCCGCACCCTGCTCGACCATGGGGGCATCTGGCTCTTGGAGTTGGGCAAGTTCGCCGCCGGGCGGGAGCGGGCCGAGCGGGTCGACACCGAGCTTGAACGGTGGCTTAAATTCTTCACCGAGGGCGAGGGCCTCGACGCCGACGCCCTGCCCGAGTGGATGCAGACCGAGGAGATGCAACAAGCCATGAGCACCCTGAAAGGTTTCTCAGAAAAAGAGCGCGAGTACCACGCCTACCAGGCGCGCCAGAACTACCTGCGCCAGCAGTCCAGCATCCAGCGCCGTCTTGAAGAGTTGGAGGCCGCGGCGATCCGCGCGCAAGCGATGACGGAGCAGGCGCGGGCTGCGGAAGAACAGGCACGGGCTGGGGAAGAGCAGGCGCGGGCTGCGGAAGAACAGGCACGGGCGGCGGAAGAACAGGCACGGGCGGCGGCGGAGCAGGCGCGGGCATCCGAGAACCGCGAGCGTACTGAGAAAATGCAAGCGCGGGCCGCGGAAGAACAGGCGCGGGCTGGGGAAGAACAGGCGCGGGCGAGAGAAACGGCCGCGCTGCAACGTGAAGCCGCCGCCCAGGCGGAAGTCGAGCGGCTCAGACGTCTACTGAAGGGTGCGCCGGGCGCCGACGACGGAGGATAGACGCGGCAGGTCTTGTCTCGCCGGGTACCAGCCGCTCATCCCGCCCCGCCGCGCGCGTTCACGGGGCGGGTTCTGCCCCGCCGCCTACCAACGCCCGGACAGCGGCACATCCCCGTTCGCACCTCGGTGGAGACACGGTTTAAAATTTATATTTCTTAAAACTGTAAACCGCGCCAGCTCCGGCAATCGTCGAGTCTGCCGGGGCCGGTCTCATCCAAAAACATCGCATACCGCACTGGGCGCGGTTTAGAAAGCAACCATTCGGCGCTACATTGGGGCAGCGAGAAGGCCGAACCTCGGAGCGGCACCTGTCCGTGTCGGCGCCCTAACGACCAAAAGAGCAGTCCCGTAACCCCTGTCCTAAGGAGGCACCATGAGCACCACCGAGACCGCGACCGCCAACGCCGCCGCTGTCGCTGCCGCCGCGACCCCCATGCAGTATCTGGACAAGGCCATGAATGGCCTGCACGATCTGGGACTGGTCCCCACCGACAGCGGCAAGCAGGTGGAGCCCATCATCGCCCTGCTGAACCAGATCTCGGTGCTGGACGAGGGGCGGATCACCGCCATCGCCCGCACCCTGAATCAGGCGTCGCTCTTCAACGACGTGGTGCGCAAACAGGTCGAGGCGATGGAGATCGGCAGCCGCTACGAGGAGATCACCAACGCGTTCAACAGCATTCGTGATGACGCCAAGTCGATGGTGGATCAGATCGAGGACGGCAAGCTGGATACCTTCGAGCGGATGGGCAATGTTTGGATGAAGGTCACGCGCGGCGACATCGCCAGCCGCTTCGACAAGATCAAGGGCACTTATCTCGAGGTCACCGCCTCGACCAACGATCAGATTCAGCGCGAGCAGAAGATTCTCAATGCCTACATGGACTTCCGCGGCGCACTCAAGCAGTCCGAGGTCCTGGCACTGGAAGTCCTGAAGACCGCCCAGGGCAAGCTGGACGCGGCCAAGGCGGAACTCGCCGCGGCGATGCAGGCGGTGGAAGCCAACACCTCGCAGGAACCGGCCGACCGCGCCCGCCTGGAGATGGTGCGTGACGAGCAGGTGCGTGCGCTGCAACTGGAGGAGAAGCGCTACCAGATCGCGAAGGATCTGTCCGACAACCTGACGATCTCCTACAACACCTCCGAGGTGGTCATGGCGCGCCTGCTCCAGACCACCAACGCCAAGGAGCGGGTCTATGCCCAGGCGGTCAGCTTCTTCAGCACCAACGAGGTGGTCCTGACCGCGCTCAGCGCCTCCTTCACCGGGATGTTCGGCCTGCACGAGGGCACCCAGACGGTGGAGGCGATGAAGGAGGGCGTGAGCAAGTCGCTGGAAGTCCTGGCCGACATCGGCGGCAAGGTCCAGGAGGCGGCGGTGCGGGCCGGCTATGGACCGACCGTCCGTGCCGACGCGGTCAAAAAGCTGGTGGACTCCGTGGTCAACTGGCAAACCCGCTCGCATGAGATCATCGAAGACATGCGCAAGCAAAGCACTCAGAACGCCAATGAAATCCGCGACGCGGTCGAGGACGGCAAGCGCAAGCTGGCGCGCCTGGCCGAGCAGGGCCAGGGCCTGGTGAGTCAGGCCGCCCGATGAGCGCGGCGGCGGAGGCGGTCAAGACAGCGGCCCCCGCACCGGCGGCCGGCGGCCAGCAGCCGCTGGACGAGGTGATGCTCGCCATGGATGTGGTCGACACGCTGCGGCGACGCGAGCGCATCGTCAAGAACGAACTGGACGACTTGGGCCGGGAGGAGGATCTCAAGGAGCGCCTGCGCAAGATCTACGCGGCCCAGGGCATCGAGGTCCCGGACCATGTGATCGAGCAGGGCGTGGCGGCGCTCAAGGAGGAGCGCTTCACCTACAAGCCGCCGCCCCACTCCATCGGCACCCGGCTGGCCCGGATCTATATCAACCGCGGACGCTGGGGCAAGTGGATCGGCGGTCTGGTCGGGGCCGCGATGCTGGTTGCCGTCATCAACCACTTCGTCTTTGTCGCCCCCAAGGCCGCCTTGCCAGCCGACCTGGCCCGCGTCCATACCGAGGCGCTCGCCCTGGCGCAAACCGATCAGGCACGCAAGACCCTGGAGCGCTATTTCAACGCCGGCCAGGCGGCGCTGCGCGACCAGGACATGGATGGCGCCAAGCTCGCGATGGCGGAGTTGGAGGCCGCGCGCATCGCCTTGGGTCAGGAATACCGGCTGCGGATCGTCAACCGTGCCGACGAGCAGAGCGGCGTTTGGCGCATTCCGGATCTGAACACCAAGGCCCGCAACTACTACATCATCGTGGAAGCGGTGGACCCCGCGGGGCGGGTGCTGACGGTGCCGGTCGAAAACGAGGAGACCAAGCGCATCGAACGCGTCAAGGTCTGGGGGCTGCGGGTCGACCAGGGCACCTTCGAATCCGTCGCCCGCGACAAGCGCGATGACGGCATCATCGAGCGCGACCGGTTCGGCTACAAGGCACGCGGCACGCTGGTACCCGAGTACGAGATGAAGACCACCGGCGGCGCGATTACGAAGTGGTAGGGCGATTGGGCCATGATCACCGTTCGGCAAAACGACCATCCGGAATTGTCCACAGATGTCACAGATGTTCACAGATGAAGAGAAACATCTGTGTTCATGACGCTCCAGGAGAAGCACATGGTTTCCGGTAGAGAGACTCTGGCCACGATCGATCAGGCATTGACCGAGGCGCAGACCAAGGTCGACGCGGTCGAGGCGCAGATCGCGTCGGTCAATCAGCGGCTCGACGCGCAGCGTCAGGCCCAGACTCAGGATTACCGGGAACTCGCGCGGGTCCGTTTGGGCCAACTCGCCGACGCGTCCATGGTGAAACAACTGGATCAGGCCGAGCAGCAGATCATGCCGCTGCTCGCCCGGCGTGAGGCCGCGGTCGCGCAACTCGAGCAGCAGAGCCGGGAAGCCGCCGCCGCCCGCCAGGCCCTGGAAGCCGAGCGCGCCGCCCAGGCCGGTCAGGTGGACAGCGCCGCTGCGGTGCTGGACGCGGCCGAGGCGCGGACCCAGGCCCGGCTGGAAACCGACCCGGCTTATCAGGCGCAGCGCGAGCACGCCCGCGAAGCCGAGCGCATGGCCATGCACGCCGCCGAGAAAGCGCAGCGCAGCGCCGATGAGCGCGAGCAAAAGGGCGCCTCCTACCGGGCCGACCCGCTCTTCATGTACCTGTGGGACCGCAACTTCGGTCTGCCCGACTATCGCAAGGGCGGCCTGATCGCGTTGCTCGACGGCAAGGTCGCCCGCCTCATCGGTTACGCGGACGCCCGCGCCAACTACGCCCGCCTGAACGAGATCCCGGAGCGGCTGCACGACCACGCGGCGGGCCTCAAAGCCCAGGCCGAGGCCGAGTTCGCGGCACTCAAGTCATTGGATGAGGCCGCGCGGACGGCCGACGGCATCCCCGCGCTGGACGCGCAACTCGCCGCCGAGCAGGCCGCACTCGAAGCGATCGACCAGCGCATCACCCAGTTCCAGGCGGACCAGCAGGAAGTCCTGGTCCGCAAGGCGCTCTTCGCCGCCGGTGAGGACGAGCACACCAAGCAGGCCGTCAGCCTCCTGGCGGCCGAGGTGCAGCGCGATGATCTCATGGAGTTGCGCCGCGAGGCCCTGGCCACCCCGCTGCCGGACGACGACCTGATCGTCGCCCGCCTCCTGCAGCGCGAAGACGAACGGCGCCGCGACGAGGCCGCCCTCCAGGGCTTGCGGGAGGCACTGGAACAGCACCAGCGGCGCCTGAGCGAGGTCGAATCCTTGCGCACCGATTTCAAACGCCACCGTTACGACCGCCCCGGCTCCACCTTCGGCGACGATGCCATGATCACGATGTTGCTGGGACAGTTCATCAACGGCGTCCTCGACCGCCGGAACCTCTGGCGCATCCTCCAGGAGCAGCAGCGCTACCGGCCGCAGCAGGCCGACCCCGACTTCGGCTCCGGCGGTTTCGGCCGCGGGACCGTCTGGGGCGGCGGCACCGGCAGCCTGGACGATATTGTCGGCCGGATCAGCCGCGGCAGCAGGGGCGGTGGCGGGAGCTGGGGCGGCGGCAGTACGGGCGGAGGCAGTGGCGGGGGCGGCGGCTTTCGCACCGGCGGCGGGTTCTGACGCCGCTACCACCGGTCGGACATCAGCAATTCCAAATGTGGGCGGCATCGCGCGCCCCCTGGTGGATGCGGCGCGCGCGACCGCCGTGCCGGGTCCCTGACACCGAGTGGCGCGCCTTATCCACCCTACAACAGAGCCGGTTTTGTAGTTTTGTAGGGTGGATAAGCGCAGCGCATCCACCATCAGCCTCGCCGACGGGACACGGTCGGCGGCGGCCACCCAAATTTGGAACTGCTGGTCGGACATCCGCGCACGGCACTGACCGCTTCCCCGCCGCCCGGGCTATACTGAGGTCACCTGAACACAGGGTCATACCATGCCGCCCAGTCAAGCCACTCGCTCGATCTCAGTCAACACCGCGCTCGGCCCGGAAGCACTGCTTTTGGCAAGCATGACCGCGACCGAACATCTCAGCGTACCGTTTAAGTACCAACTCACGCTGCTGAGCACGCAAACCGACATCAGTGCGACGGATCTCCTGGGTACGCCGGCCACGGTGGCGCTGGTGCTGTCGTCGGAGGAACGGCGCTTTTTCAACGGCTACATCAACCGCTTCTCACACATCGGGTTCGACGGCGACTACAGCGTCTATCGTGCCGACCTGGTGCCCTGGATCTGGTTTTTATCGCGCACGGCCGACTGTCGGATCTTTCAGGATCAGACCGTCCCGGACATCGTCAAAGTGATCTTTCGCGACCAGGGCTTCACCGACTTCGAGGAACGCCTGTCCGGCACCTACCGCTCATGGACCTACTGCGTTCAGTATCGCGAAACCAACCTCGCCTTCGTCAGCCGGCTGCTCGAACATGAAGGCATTTATTATTTCCACGAACACACGGACGGCAAACACATCCTGGTGCTCGCGGACAGCTACAGCGCCCACGCGCCGGCACCGGGATACGCGGAGGTGCCTTACTTCCTGCCGGGCGAGGCGGCGTCGCGTGACTTCGAGCGCATTAACGACTGGAGCGTGACGCACGCGGTCCGTTCGGGAGCGTTCGCCCACAACGCCTTCGACTTCGCCGCACCGCGCAAGAGCCTGCTGGCCCGCAGCAGTGCACCCAAGAGCCACGCGCTGGCGGGAATGGAGGTTTTCGATTACCAGGGCGATTACATCGAGACCAGCGACGGAGACAGTTACGCGCGCGTCCGCCTGGAAGAGAACCAGGCCGACCACGAGATCGCGCGCGCGGCCGGCAATGCCCGTGGTCTTGCCTGCGGCAGCCTGTTCACCCTGACCGAACATCCGCGCGCCGATCAGAATCGCGAGTACCTGATCCTCTCCGCCGACTACCAACTGCGCTCCGACGACTTCGGGTCGAGCGATCTGGTTCCGGCCGGGCCGGTCTTCCAATGCACGCTGAGCGCGATGGACGCCCAGGTTCCCTACCGCCCGCCGCGCGTAACCCCCAAACCGGTGGTCCAGGGTCCGCAAACCGCCATTGTGGTCGGCAAATCCGGCGAGGAGATTTGGACCGACCAGTACGGACGGGTCAAGGTCCTGTTCCATTGGGACCGCTACGCCAGCGCCGATGAGGCCAGTTCCTGTTGGGTCCGCGTGGCGCAGGTCTGGGCGGGCAAGGGCTGGGGCGGCATGATGATCCCGCGTATCGGCCAGGAGGTCATCGTCGATTTCCTGGAAGGCGACCCCGATCAGCCGATCATCACCGGCCGTGTCTATAACGCCGACTGCATGCCGCCTTATACGCTGCCGGACAAGGCGACGATGGTGACGGTGAAAAGCAACTCCAGCAAAGGCGGCGGCGGCTTCAACGAGATCCGCCTGGAAGACAAGAAAGGCTCGGAACAACTCTTCATCCACGCCGAAAAGGACCAGGATCTGCGGATCAAGCACGACACCTACGAGTGGGTCGGTAACGAACGTCACCTGATTGTCGTCACCGATCAGTTAGAAAAGGTCGACGGCGACAAGCACCTGACCGTGGCGGGTGACCAGAACGAAAAAGTGGACGGCACGGTCTCGCTCAAGGCGGGGATCGACCTCCAGCAGAAGGTCGGAACCAAATACGGGCTCGACGCCGGTCAGGAAGTCCACATCAAAGGCGGCATGAATGTCGTCATCGAGGCGGGAATGAGCGTCACCCTCAAGGCGGGGGGCGGCTTTATCGTGGTCGGTCCGGCCGGTGTGACCATTTCCGGCACTCCGGTGCTGATCAATAGCGGCGGCTCGGCCGGCTCCGGCTCCGGCTGCTCGCCCGATGCCCCCACGGCGCCCAAGGAGGCCGATACGGCCGATCCGGGTCAGGTTTCCGCGGCGGCGGCACGCACCCCGCCAACGAAGGAGCCGCCGGCGCTACCCGCGGCGGTCAAGGCAGTTGCTGCGGTCAAGGCGGCCACCACCAATCCGCAGGCTCAGACCCTGATCACGGCAGCCGAAAACGGCACCCCGTTCTGTGCCAAATGCGAGGCGGCCCGCCAGGCGCAAGCCGCCCAAACCGGTAACTGAGCGCCCAGCGCCCACGGAGCCGCAACGTGATCGACCAAACCCTGGTGCAAGCCTTCCAGCAGTCCCTGGCGGATGAGCACCGCCTGCGACTTTACGCGGTGCTCGACGGCGCCTCCATCGCCAACCTGCCGACACTGCTCACCGAGCAGCAATTGCCGCATGTCTGTCTGATGCCCGGCGAACTGGAACCCGAGTTGGCTCAGGCCGCACCCTATCTGGTGCAACTGCCGGCCCGTTCGCCGTTCGCGGGGTTGTTTCTGACCCAGGGCGTCGGCAGCCATTGGGGCATCCTCGCCACCTCCGCTGCCGGATTGCGTACCCTGCGCATGCACTTGCGTGCGCTGCTGTCAGTCTGGGGTCCGGACGGTCAGCCGCTCTTTTTCCGCTACTATGACCCGCGCGTCCTGCGTGTCTATCTGCCCACCTGCACTGCCGGGGAGCTCAGCACCCTGTTCGGCCCGGTCAGCGCCTACTATGCGGCGGACGAGAGCGGCGAAGCCCTGCTGCGCTTCGCCGTCGGCGCGACCGGACTCGGCCAACAGCGGGTGACGCTCGCGCGGCCTGTTGCACCGGCTTAGGAGATTCCAATGCCCATGCACGTCTGCTCCGGCGCCATGCTGCAATGCAGCTTCGGCCTCGCACCCAGCACGCTCACCGTGCTGCCGGCCAATCAAATGATGACCGGCAACATGCCCGCCGCCAACATTATGGACAACAAGCCGATGGTCAACATCATGCCGTTCGGCATGTGCACCAGCCTGGCCAACCCGACCGTGGCATCGGCCACCTCCGCCGCAATGGGCGTCTTGACCCCCATGCCCTGTATCCCGGTGACCACGGCCCCCTGGGCGCCCGGCGCGGCGACGGTCATGCTGGGCAACATGCCGGCCCTGGACGACGTCTCCAAGCTCATATGCAACTGGGCGGGAGTCATCAGCATCCTTGTTCCCGGCCAATTCACTGAACAAATTCCTTGAATTTCTAAGGTATAGCCTTCGTACCTGATATCCGGACTGACCCTTGGTATAGGGGCGGGTTTGAAACCCGCCCCTACGTCCGGTTCTCACCTCCGACGGCTATTAACGAGGCTCCTTGCCGCATCAAAGGTACCGATCGACCGCCCGCCGCCCGTACGAATCCAGGTTACGGGTATCGGCAACAAGATAGCGAATCCCCTGGGAATCAAGTAGCAGTGCGCTGTAGGGACCGAGCCGCCGGACATCGTCCTCGGTCTTGAGCACGAAGCTGGTCCGACCCCGGTCGGTTTCCACTTCCCATTGTGCGGGTTCCAGGTAACTGGAAACCTGAATCACCCGCCGAATTTGCGGCACGAACTCACGGCGCGCCAGCTCGTCCTCCAGCGCGGTACGGACCTCGTCCGGCAGGGCGGCGAGATCCTCGATACAACGCAGCTCCCGTCCCTGGGCGTCGCAGAGGATCACCCAGTGGTCGGGGTCGGTGATCGGAAAGGCCCGCACCGGCACCGCGTCGGCATGTTCGCCGCCCGTCTCGTCCCGATAGACGAGCCGCCCCCAAGGGTCGATCCGCAAATGGAAGCCTGGGCTTTCCTGTGCCGTGTTGGTCATCAGGACGCTCCTGAGGTTCAACCTTCCTGGCCCGCGGCGCCGGCCCGCGCCTTGGCGATCAACCCGTCGGCGATGCCGAACAAGTCCTCATACCCCTTCGCCGCCGTGCCCATCACCACATAGCGCCCGCCGACCACGATCATCGGCACCGCATCGACCTTGTAGCGCTCGGCCAGCGCATTGGCGCGGATGAACCGCGTCTCGGTGGTGAAGCCCGAAAAAGCCGCCTTGAATTGCTCCGCATCCACACCCTGGTCGGCGACCCAGTCAACGATCGCCTGCTCGGTGAACAGGTTGCGGCGCTCCTTGCTGATCGCATCGAACACAGACTGGTCCAGGCGCGCCAGATCTCCGATCTGGTCCAGCGCGAAATAAAGCCGTGAGACGTTCGCCCAGGCCGCGCGGCCGAAGGTCACGGGAACCCGCTCAAAAGTCACATCGGCCGGCAGGCCCGCGGCCCAGGTTTTGATCAGCGGATTGAGCTGACCGCAATGCGGACAGCCGTAGGAGAAAAACTCCAGCACCTCGATCCGACCGGGGTCCTTGACCGGTTGCGGCGGCATCAGCGCACGCCAGTCACGGCCTTCGATGAGCTCGGCAGCGCGCGCCGGGGGGATCAGGGAAGCACCGAGCACACCGAGCAGGATGCGCTGAAAGCGGCGGCGGGTGATGGGCATCATCAGTCTCCTCGAGTTCGATCGTCGTTTGAAATCATGGCACCGGCGGGGCCGGCGGGGGCGCACCACGGCCTTGATCGTAATCCCGGCCAGCGGCGTGCGTAGTCAGGGCTTCCAGCCCTGACGGTGTCAGGCCAGGATGGCCTAACTACGCACCCGGCGAGCCCAACTGGCCGGGATCTTGATCGAGGCCCGCGCCGCGGCGCAGCGCCCACCAGGCCGCGGCCAGGGCCAGGAAAAAGCACAGCAGCGCCCAGTTGGCGAGCGACAGCCCCAGTATCAGCAGTTCCTTCTCCTCGCAGAACCCGGTGGCAAGGAACAACGCCGGGGCCTGCTGGCCAAGCCATTCCACCAGCCGTTCGATCAGCCCCGGCTGGCCGCCGATGCAGGAGATTGAATCCGGCGGCTGTTCCTGCAGCCAGCTCTGGTAACCCGCGCTCGCGGCGCCGGCCACCGCCGCGAGGGCGATCAGCCCCCCCGCGAGGCCTTGGACCAGGCCGCGGGTCAGCGCGGCCAGCAGCCCCAAGCCGGCGATCAGCATGAAGAGCAGCCGCTGGAAGATACACAGATGACAGGGGGCGAGGGCCAGCCAGGCGGTCAAAACCAAGCTGGCCAGCACCGCGGCCGCGGCGGCAGCGGCTGTTACAAGCCAGACGACGCGGGGCGGGACGGTCGTTATCATGAAGTCTCCGATGCGGACTCAGTCGCCGAGGATGTAGGCCAAGTCCAGTTCGATGTCATCGAACGGCGGGATGCGCGCCCGGACCGGCTCGGCGAGCGTGGCGATGATCCGGTAATGCTCGCCGTCGAGTTGGTAGGCGATCAGGGTGCGGTCCTCGGGCCAGATCAGCCAATAAAAGGGCACGCGGCGGCGCTGCAACAGCAGAAACAACGTGAATGTGTCCTTACGCTCGTGACCGGGCGAGACGATCTCGCACACCCAGTCCGGCGTCAGATCGATGACGCCTTGCGGGCGCTGCGGCATCCGCTCCTTGCGCCAACCGGCGAGATCGTGGCAGGGGCACTGATGCAACTCGTAAGCGACGCTGACCTCGGTGATAATCCACCAGCCGCCGGGGCCGGATTTGCGGCTGAACGGGCTGAGTTCTTCGCGCGCATTGCCTTGCACCACACCGTGCTCGGCGCGCGCCATAGGCCGACGAACGATCTCACCGTTGATCAGTTCGACCCGCTCCTCTGGACTGACCAACAGGTCCGCAATGGTGTTGAGTTTGTGCGCTTCCATCTGCTGCATCCTCCGGGTCGATGGGCGAAGACCGCCATGCTAGGTCACCGCGATCGGGTTGTCGAGCCAACCGCGGAGCTTTGACCATTACGCGCCGGTTGACTCCACCGACCGCCTCAGGCAGGGTCGCGGCTTTGCCCTCCCGCCGATTCCATGTACCTCAGCCTCCCCGATCTCCCGCTGCTACCCCGTGCCTTGCCCGCCTTACGTGTGGATCACGCGGGCCGGCGACGGGTGGATCTGGGTGCGGTCGTGGCGCTGGCGGCGCCACTGTTCCTGAACAGCGGCATTCAGGCGATCCTGAATCTAACCGACACCTGGTTCCTCGGCCGCATCTCCGCCGCGGCGACCGCGGCCGTCGGCGGGGTTTTCTGGTTCACCATCGTGATCCTGCTGCTGGTGGGCGGGGCGGCCATGGCGGTGCAGACCCTGGTCGCCCAAGCGTACGGCGCCGGAGACCGCACACGGGCGGCCGCATCGGTCTGGGGCGGGCTCTGGGTGGTGCTGCTGATGAGCCCGCTGTTCGTGGCCGCGGGGTTGGCGGGCGGCTGGTTTCTCGCACCGGCGCGGCTCCCGCCCGAGATCGAAACCCTGGCGCTGGACTACTGGTTCCCGCGCGTCGCCGGATCGGTCGCCGGCGTGGCGCTCTGGTGTCTCACCAGCTTCTATAACGGCATCGGCCGCACCGGGGTCACGCTGGCCCTGATGACCGTCGTCGGCGTGGCGAACGTTGTCTTGAATCAGCTCCTGGGGTTCGGTTTCGGGCTCGGTGTCGCGGGGATCGCCTGGGCCACGACGGCCGCTCAGGCGCTCGGTTTTCTGTTGGGACTGTGGATCTTTCTGCGTCCCAGGACGCGCCGGGAGTTCGCCAGTCACCGCCACTGGCGGCCGCGATCCGACACCATGGTTCGGGCCTTGGCCCTGGGTCTGCCGATGGGCCTGCTGCCGGCCGCGGATCTGATCGGTACCGGACTCTTTCAGTTGATGCAGGTGGACCTGAGCACGGTCGCCGGGGCCGCCACCCAGGTCACTATGATGATGACCTCGATCGCCTACATGCCGGCGATCGGCATCGCCAGCGCGGGCACCACCTTGGTTGGCCAGTCCATCGGAGCGGGAGACCGGGACTGGGCACGGCGGGTGGGCAACACGGCCATCGCGCTCACCGTCGCCTATATGGGCCTGGTGAGCCTGGTCCTGGCCGCGGCGGGGCCCTGGTCGATGCCGCTCTTTGTCAATCCCGCGGACCCGCATGCCCGGGCCGTGGTGGAGACCGCCGCGCTGTTGATCTGGCTCGGCGCCGCCTACCAGATCTTCGACGGACTCAATCTGGGCTGCGGGTTTGCGCTGCGCGGGGCCGGAGACGTGCGGCTGCCGGCACTCATGACCCTCATCCTGTCCTGGCTGGGCTTTCTGCCGCTGGCGCATATGCTGACCTTCACCCCCGGAGCGGGCTGGGTGGACTGGCTGCCGCAGTTCGGACTCGGTGCCCTGGGGGGCTGGGCCGCGTTGCTCGTCTACGTGGCCGCCCTGGGAACCATGATGGCCTTGCGCTGGCGCTCGGGGGCTTGGCAGCGGATCGTTTTGGAGTAATTCGGTCCGTTGCGGAGAATCCACGCGATGATGCGACAGGAGGCGATCGTTAGCGGGGGGATGGGTTTCGCTTCGCTCTACCCATCCTACGGGCTACGGGGAAGGTGCCGGAGCGTCGAATGGTTCATCGCAATACGATAATATAATAATAATTTGTATCGAAAAACCAAAAACATACTATGGACCAGACGGCGTTCGCGCGTTAGTCTTTACCTTGCCAAGCGTGTCGTCACTCCGGCATGAATCCCGGTCCCGTCGACGGATACCGGGAACGCGACTCGCACGGCCACACCCACCCCTTACGACGGCCCCGATTAGGAGGGGACATGAGCTTGCTGCAAACCAGGCCCGCCCTACCCAGCGACGACAAGCGCTGGAAGTTGGTCAATGCCGCGATGCGTCGCAACGGCTATGCCGGGCACGCCTTGATCGAGACCCTGCACAGCGTCCAGGAGTCCTTCGGTTATCTGGACGAGCCCGCGATGCGTTTCGTCGCCGGGTCGCTTGACCTGCCCCTGTCGAAAGTCTACGGGGTGGCGACCTTCTACCACCTCTTCATGCTCAAGCCCAAGGGCCGCCACGCCTGCGTGGTCTGCACCGGCACCGCCTGTTACATCAAAGGCGCGGGATCGCTGGTGGATGCCGTCGAAGCGCGCTTCGGCGTCAAGCCGGGCGAGACCACCGAGGACGACCGGCTCTCGGTGCTCGCCGCCCGCTGCGTCGGCGCCTGCAGCCTGGCTCCGGCCGTGGTCGTCGATGGCGACCTCGCCGGCAAACAGACCGCGGACCGCCTGGTGGCCAAATTGGAGGAACTCGCATGAATCTGGACGATCTGGCCGAGAAGGCCGAGGAATACCGCGCGCGCGACGCCGGTATCACCCACGAGGTCCGGGTCTGCGTGGCCGCGGCCTGCCAGTCCGGCGGCTCGCTGCCGGTCCTGGAGGCGCTCAAAGCGGAGTGCGATAGCGGCGGGACCTGCAAGGTCAAAGGGGTGGGCTGCATGGGCCTGTGCTCGGCCGGCCCCATGGTGGCCATCGCGCCCAAGGGCGGGGCCATCCCGGATTCGATCCTGTACCGGGAGGTCAAGCCGGAGGACGCCGCGGACGTCCTGGCCAGCGTCGGCGGTGCGCCGGTGGAGCGGCTGCACACCCCCACGGATCAGCCCTTCTTCGCCCGTCAGCAGCGGATCGTCCGCGAGAACTCCGGGCTCATCGACCCGGAGAGCTTTACCGGCTACGTCGCCGCGGGCGGCTATGCCGGCCTCATCAAAGCACTGAGCGAGATGACCCCTGGCGATGTGCTGCGCGAGATGACGACCAGCGGCCTGCGCGGGCGCGGCGGCGGCGGCTACCCGACCGGCCTCAAGTGGTCCACGGTCGCCAAGATGCCGGCCGATCAGAAGTATGTCATTTGCAACGGGGACGAGGGTGATCCGGGCGCCTTCATGGACCGCGCGGTCCTGGAGTCCGACCCGCACCGGGTGCTGGAGGGCATGTGCATAGCGGCTTATGCCATCGGCGCCACCAAGGGTTACGTCTATGTCCGCGCCGAGTATCCGCTGGCCGTACAGCGGATGGAGCTCGCCATCCGCAAGGCCAAGCGGTCCGGCTTCCTGGGGAGCAAGATTGCGGAAACCCAGTTCAGCTTCGAGGTCGAAATCCGCCTGGGCGCCGGGGCCTTCGTGTGCGGCGAGGAGACAGCCCTGATGGCGAGTATCGAGGGCCTGCGCGGCCAGCCCCGCCCGCGCCCCCCCTACCCCGCCGAGGCTGGGCTTTGGGGTTATCCCACCCTCATCAACAACGTGGAAACCTTCGCCAACATCGCCCCGATCATCACGCACGGGGGCGAGTGGTTCGCCGGGATCGGGACCGCGAAGTCCAAAGGCACCAAGGTCTTCGCGCTCGCCGGGTCGATCAAGAACATCGGCCTCATCGAAGTCCCGATGGGCATGTCGCTGCGTGAGATCATCGAAGAGATCGGCGGCGGCTGTCCCGGCGGCAAGGCGTTCAAGGCGGTGCAGACCGGCGGCCCCTCGGGCGGTTGTATCCCCGCGGCGCACCTGGACATCGCGGTCGATTACGACAGCCTGAAAACCCTGGGCACCATGATGGGCTCCGGCGGCATGATCGTCATGGATGAAACCTGCGACATGGTTGACGTGGCGCGCTATTTCATGGAGTTCTGTATGAGCGAGTCCTGCGGCAAGTGCATTCCCTGCCGCACCGGCACCTGGCAGATGCACGAACTCCTGGATCGTATCACCAAATCCAAGGGCACCCACAAGGACCTGGCCCTGCTGGAAGAACTCTGTGACGTCGTCCAGGCCACCAGCCTGTGCGGACTGGGGCAGTCGGCACCCAACCCGGTGCTGTCGACCTTGCGGTATTTCCGTGAAGAGTATGAGGCGAAGTTGACGGCCGAATGATGCATTCTCAACCTGATTCGGACTTCTACGCCTGGACGACGGAAAGCGCGGCCCGGCTGCGCGACGGACGGGTGTCCGAGGTCGACATTGAACGGGTTGCCGAGGAGCTTGATGACATGGGCAAGAACCAGAAACATGCCCTGGGCAGTCATCTGAAGGTCCTCGTCGTTCACTTGCTCAAGTGGCGCTATCAGCCGGGCTTGCGCGGCGTCAGTTGGCGCCTGTCCATTGCCAATGCGCGCGACGAGATCGCTGAATTGCTGGAGGACAGCCCAAGCCTCGCGACGCAACTTCCGGAGATTCTCCGACGGCGTTACCCGGCGGCGCGCAGCCGCGCGGCCCTGGAAACCGGCCTTGCGTTGGCGACATTCCCGGCGGAATGCCCGTTCAGCATCGCGCAACTGCTCGATATGGAGTTTTGGGCGGAGTGAATCATTTTGAGTCCGTCATTCCCGGTCGTACCGATCGATAACTGAACACCCAGCAACCGACTAAAGAGACACGACGACACCCGGAGCACCCATGCCCCCACCCGCCCCACAACCCAATGTCCGCGTCGTTACGCTCACGATCGACGGCAAGGATTTCTCGGCCCGCGCCGATGAGACCGTCATCGAATTGTGCCGGGAGAACAAGATCCCGATCCCCAGCCTCTGCTACATGGATGGCCTGAGCATCTGGGGCGCCTGCCGCCTCTGCCTGGTGGAGATCGTCGGTCAAGGCCGACTGGTCGCCGCCTGCTCCACCCGCGTGGCGGAAGGGATGAATATCCTGACCAACACCGAGCGGCTGCAGCGCTACCGCCGCACCATCGTGGAATTGCTCTTCGCGGAGCGCAACCATGTCTGTTCGGTGTGCGTTTCCAACGGTCACTGCGAACTCCAGTGGCTGGCTCAAAAATGCGGCGTCGACCATGTGCGTGTGCCCTACCGTCAGGTCCGCAACGAGGTGGACTCGTCCCACGAAACGTTCCGCCTGGACCACAATCGCTGCATCCTCTGCACACGGTGCGTACGGGTGTGCGACGAGATCGAAGGCGCACATACCTGGGACGTCATGGGCCGCGGCAGCGACTGTCGGGTCATCACCGACCTGGCCCGTCCCTGGGGTGAGAGCGAGACCTGCACCGGCTGCGGCAAGTGCGTTCAGGTCTGCCCTACCGGTGCCCTGGTGAAGCAGGGAACCTCGGCCGGCGAGATGGTCAAAGATCAACATTTCCTGCCCATCCTTGCCCGCCGGAGGCACGCCCAATGACGACCCCTGCAACCCCGCGGATCACCGTCGCAACCGCCTGGCTGGACGGCTGCTCCGGCTGCCATATGTCGTTTCTGGACATGGACGAGCGCCTGGTGGACCTGGCCCAGAAGATCGACGTCGTCTACAGCCCGCTGGTGGACGCCAAGGAACTGCCGGAGCAGGTGGATGTCGGTATCTTGGAGGGCTCGATCTCGTCCGAGTCGGATTTGCACCATGCTCAGGAGTTCCGCAAACACTGCAAACTCCTGATCAGCCTTGGCGACTGTGCCGTCAACGGCAATGTCCCGGCCATGCGCAACCCCTTCAAGCTGGCGGACGTCATCGATCGGGCCTACCGTGAGAATGTCGACGTCCAGCCGCAAATGCCGACGGTGGGTGTGCCGGTGCTGTTCCAGCAGGTGCGGCCGATCCACGGCTGCGTGAACGTCGACGTCTTCGTTCCCGGCTGTCCGCCCCGCGCCGACGCCATCTTTTACGTACTCAACGAGCTGATTGAGGGACGCACGCCCGACCCTAGTCAGGTCACCCGCTTCGGCGCCTGATGGCAGAGGAACCAAGACCTATGACCGCTAACGGACCCGATAACGAAGACGGACTGGTCGTCGTCCTGCTTGACCGGATGCGCACGCAGCGCCTGCCGCGCCTCCTGGGCATTAAGACCAAGGTCGACGTCGGCGACACCCTCAATCAATCCGACATTGACTTCCTGAACGAGGTCTTTGACGACTCGAACAACAATAAGGCGATCTTGGACCGCCATCCGGAACTCCATGACATCGCCGCGCAGATGGTCTCGCTCTACCGCGAGATCACCGAGCGCGCCCTGGCCAATGAGGGCGGGGCCGTGCCCGAGTGACCCGTACCGCACCCGGCGCCCCTCTAAACCGACTTTTCCAAGGGGAATGAATCCATGAGCCGCACCATCACCATCGAACCGGTTACCCGCATCGAGGGTCATGCCCGCATCACACTCCAACTCGGTGACCAGGGCGAGGTCGAGGACGCCCGGTTTCACCTCACCCAGTTCCGCGGCTTCGAGAAGTTCTGCGAGGGTCGCCCCTACCGCGAGATGCCGGCACTGACCGCCCGGACCTGCGGCATCTGCCCGGTCAGCCACGTGCTCGCTTCCAATAAGGCCTGCGACCACCTGCTTTCGGTCACCATCCCGCCCACCGCCGAGAAGCTGCGGCGGATCATGAACCTCGCCCAGATCACCCAGTCCCACGCCCTGTCCTTCTTCCATCTCTCCTCGCCCGACCTGTTGCTGGGCTGGGACTCGGACCCGGCCACCCGCAACATCTTCGGGGTGATGCGTCAGGATCCGGCGCTGGCCAAAGACGGGATTCGGCTGCGGCAGATCGGCCAGATGATCATCGAGATCCTGGCCGGCAAGAAGATCCATCCCACCTGGGTGGTCCCGGGCGGGGTCGCCGAGGCCCTGACCCAGGAGAAGCGCGAAGCGATCCTCAAGCTCCTGCCCGAGGGGCTGGAGATCGCCAAGCGTACCTATGGATTCTTCAAGACGCTGGTCCCCAAATTCAAGGACGAGACCAGTCACTTCGGCACCCGGCCCACGATGTTCATGAGCCTGGTCACGCCCAAGGGCAATCTCGAGCACTATGACGGCTTCCTGCGCATCAAGGACGCCCAGGGGCGGATCGTGGAGGACATGGTCCCGACGGTGGACTACCAGCGTCTGGTGGGCGAGGCGGTGGAAGACTTCAGCTACATGAAGTTCCCCTATTACAAGCCCATGGGCTATCCCAAGGGCGTCTATCGGGTCGGCCCCCTGGCGCGGCTCAATAACGCGGAGGCCTGCGGCACCCCCTACGCCGACGTGGCCCTGGCCGAGTTCCACATGCTGCAGGAATACGGTCCAATCACTAGCAGCTTCCACTACCACTACGCGCGGCTGGTTGAAATCATCTTCGCCATCGAGATGATGGAGCGACTGCTCAAGGACCCGGACATCCTGGATCATCGCGTCCGCGCCCGTGCCCGCAGCAACCGCGACGAGGGCATCGGTGTGTCCGAGGCGCCGCGCGGCACCCTGATGCATCATTACCGCATCGACGACGACGGACTCATCACCTGGGTCAACCTGATCATTGCGACCGGACATAACAACCTGGCCATGAACCAGGCCATCCGTCAGGTCGCGGATGCCTATGTCGACGGCAACCACCTCCAGGAAGGCATGCTGAACCGGGTCGAAGCCGTCATTCGCTGCTACGACCCCTGCCTGTCCTGCGCCTCACACGCGTTCGGGCAAATGCCGCTGCTGATCGAACTCAAGGACGCCGCGGGTCAGGTGGTTGATCGGTTGACGCGGGGCTAGTCCCGCGTTCCACCTGAAGTTGCGGGAATACCCCGTCATTCCGGCAGGATGCCGGAAGCACGTCGCCACGGATGGTCCCTCGCGGCCAGCACGGACTTGCAAGAAGAACCATGACCCAGCACAAGACCCTGATCATCGGCTACGGTAGTCCCATCCGCGGCGACGACGCCATCGGCCCGCTGGCAGCGGACGCCCTGGCGGCCGGTCCCCTGCCCGCGGGAGTTAACGTCATCTCCCGCCATATCCTCACTGCCGAGTTGGTGGAAGACATCGTCGCCGCCGACCGCGTGATCTTTCTCGACGCCACGGTCGATGGTGAGCCTGGCGAAGTCCGGGTCCGCAGCCTTGCCCCGGACGCCTCCGCCATGTCGAGCATGGCCCACTTCCTGGACCCGCGGGAACTCCTCGCCTGGAGTCAGGCGCTCTACCAGCACGAACCCGAGGCTTACCTGGTTTCGGCCGCCGGCGCCTTCTTCGAGTATTCAAACTACACCCTGACGCCCGCCGCCGCCGCCGCCCTGGAACCGATGATCGAGCGGGTACGCGAGTTGATTGCAGTGCGTTAGGAAATATCCGCATGTCTGCGGCGGCGCGAACCGATCAAGGTTCAGCGCAGAGAGATAGCACGCTGCCGGAGATTTTTGGCAGATGCCTAGGGCGGCGCGGGAAACCGGGCTGGCGAAATCGGAGTTCCCTGCGTCCAATCTCTGACTATTGGAAACAACCTGAACGAGGGCTTCTGAATTGAACCCGCGGACGAAGGGTGCTAATCCTTAGGATGAGTTTCGATATTTATAAACACTTCATGTAATACGCGAACTCCTGAAGGAGTGCCGAAATGCCTAGCATGCTGGGGATTGTATTGTATCGCGGCTCTATTATTGTTTTTGATTTGGGCGATCGACTTACCGCATACAAGGCTGCCGAATTCGCTTGCAATAGGCGACATTGTCGAGCAATGGCGTCATATTGACAGTGAAAATGTTCTTCAGGACGGACCTGATCTCAATTTGATAGGAACCAAATGGAAAATAAAATATATAGCTAATGATTATATGCTATTGGAGCTAATGGAGGGAAGGTATAGATGGGAATTTAATGGCGAAGCATACAAGTATCCTGGTTACATTACGAAGTTCACATCATCAAACAACTATCAATCGAACCATCCGAATATATTGATGGACTTAGATTTTGTCACTTTGAAATCTAGTACCGCAGGATGAAAGTCCTAATACCGTTTGTGAAGAATACGTTATAAAATAGAAATCTTCCTCACCTGCTCAGGTTTTTGCGATGTCCCTGCTTTGTCCTGCCCCTGTCCCCGTCACCGATCGCGAGCGTGGACAACTGGAGTCGCTTGAGCGACAAGCGACCTGCCCACAGCAATTGGCCCTGCGAGTGCGGATTATCTTGCTGGCGGGTGAGGGTGTTGGCGTGCGGCCGACGGCGGACCAACTCGGCATCAGTCGTTCCACGGTCCAAGGGTGGCGGCGGCGATGGGTGGAGAACCCGGACGCGAGCGTCGCGGAGCGATTGTCCGATGCGCCGCGCTCCGGTACCCCGCCAACATTCATTGCGGAGCAGATCTGCACGATCATTGCGCTGGCCTGCGAGGCGCCGCAAGACAGCGGACGGGCGATCACGCATTGGACGCAATGGGAGATCGCCGACGAGGCGATGAAACGGGGCATTGTCGAGTCGATCTCCCCACGCTCTATCGGGCGCTTCTTGAAAGAAGCGGACCTGAAACCCCATCGCTCGCAATACTGGCTGGAGGCCAAGCCGGACGCGCAGTTCGCGGAAAAATGTCAGGACATTTGCGAGACCTATCGTCTCGCCCCAGCGCGGGCAGCGGAGGGGATCAAGACCGCCTCGATTGATGAAATGACTGGGATTCAAGCACTTGAACGCATTGCGCCAACCCGGCCGATGACCTCGGGGCGCGTCGAGCGCCGCGAGTTTGAGTACAAACGCCACGGCACCCACACCCTGATTGCCGAGTTCGACGTCGCGACTGGGAAGGTCACAGGGCGACTTGGCCAGACGCGCACCGAAGCCGATTTTACGCAATTCTTATCCCCGATGATCGCCGAGTGCTCGCAGTGCTCCCCACCATCGCCGTTGCACTTAGTCATGGACAATCTCAACACCCATTCCTCTGAGTCGGTCGTGCGTTTAGTAGCCGATAGCATCGGTTTTGAAGGTGACCTCGGGGTCAAAGGCAAATGCGGTATTCTCCACTCCGTGGCGACCCGCCAAGCGTTTCTGTGCGACCCGACCCATCGCATCGTTTTTCACTTTACGCCGAAGCATAGCTCATGGCTGAATCAGATCGAAATCTGGTTCTCGATTCTGGTACGCAAAGTCATTCGACGCGGCAGTTTCTTATCGGTCGAAGACCTGTGCAAGAAAATTAACAACTTCATCGACTATTTCAACAAGACGATGGCCAAGCCATTCCGCTGGACCTACCAGGGAAAGCCGTTGGCAGCCTAGGTTGACATGGTCCGAGCACTTTCATCGTGCGGTACTAGCCAAGGTATTGCGCAAGGGACGTCAACGCGGCATTTGGGGCCTTGATCATCGTTCCGGCCAGCGATGCGTATTTGGAGTCCAAGCGGTCGTCGGTCCGCGCGGAAGACCCTACAGATCGCGGCCTGACCCCCGCGCCCGACAAAAGCGCGGTGTTCCCGGGCCTCTCGATCGAGTATTATCCCCGCAGGATGACGGGGAAAAAGCGACAAAGGTTAAGGGGCATCAGCGATCCGATCCATACCAACCTATCAGCGTTGCCAACCTCATCCCTCGGACGCGTAAGCGTTCGGACCGACCTTTCGCGGACCATCCTAGAAAGGTCAAACCTCCGACCTTGGAAGCCGGCACAGCGCCGCGACCCCAACCCGCGCCCGCCATCGGCGGCGACACCCGCAAAGGGTATCGGTAGTTCAAAGAAACCAACGATAAAGACCGAGGAGAACCCCATGTCCAGAAATCACCCCATCGTTGCAGTCACCGGTTCGTCGGGGGCCGGTACCAGCACCGTCAAGAAAGCTGTCGAGAAGATCTTCCACCGGGTCGGCGCGCGCGCCGCCTTCGTGGAAGGCGACAGCTTCCATCGTTACAACCGTAAACAGATGAAGGAGGAGTTGGCAAAGACGAAGCTCGAGGGCACGAATCTGAGCCATTTCGGCCCGGAGGGCAACCTGTTCGACAAGCAGTTTGAACTCTTCCGCAACTACGGACGCACCGGCACGGGTGAGCGTCGGCATTACATTCACGACGAGGAGCAGGCGGCCAAATTCGGTCAGGAGCCCGGCACCTTCACCGACTGGGAGCCGATCCCGCCGGACTCGGATCTGCTGTTCTACGAAGGGCTGCACGGCGGGGTGGTGGCCGGCGACATCGACATGGCGAAAGAGGTCGATCTGCTGATCGGTGTCTGCCCCACCATCAACCTGGAGTGGGTGCAGAAGATCCAGCGCGATACCAAGGAGCGCGGTTATAGCCAGGAGGATGTCATGTTCAACATCTACCGGCGTATGCACGACTACATGCATTACATCCTGCCGCAGTTCTCCTGCACCCACATCAACTTCCAGCGCATTCCCCTGACCGACACCTCCAACCCCTTCTGCGTCTCCAATATCCCGACGCTCGACCAGAGCATGGTGATGATCCACTTCCTGGAGCCCAAGCCCAGCGTGGAATACAAGCTGCAACTGCGTGGTCTGATTGAAGGCACAATGATCACCGGCTTCAACACCCTGGTGATTCCCGGTGGCAAGATGATCTATGCAATGGAGTTGATTCTCACTGAACTCATCATGAACCTGATGAAAAAGCGAGGACACGTAGGGAGCTGACACGCGCTGGCCGGGCGGAGCCCGCCCGGCCAGCGGCGCACTCAGGTAAAGAGGGTTAAGACCCCGGTGTAGCCGTAAAGCCGATCCTGAGAGATCTCGCCGCTGGCGTAGAAGCCGACCAGCGGGAAATCGCCCAGGGTATCGCGGATCTGCTTCAACTCGGCGGACTCGGGTCCGAACAGGTTGACGCCGCGCCCCAGACAGGAACAGTAGACCCCGCCGCGCGGCGGGGCACTCAACCGCCCCTTGAGTGACCGCAACATCCGATCCAGGTCCTCGCGGGCCGTAGCCGTATCACGTCGGCAGAACATCAGTTCCCGGCCCTGCTCGACCACATCACCCACCGCCACCAGGCCCTCGTTAGGGTCGATGCCGACCAGATTGCGAACCAGATAGTCGCCGGTGTCCGAGCCCTGAATGGGCAGCCCGACAAAGATTTGCCCGCCGATCTGCATCAGGTCGCGCGATAACTCCGCGCCGATATCCTCCTTGAGCACGTCCAGGGCCGGCCGGCCGTCCAGCGTGATCAGAATGTTGCGTTGAGCGGCCGTGATGGTGCGGTGCGGACCGATGGGTGAGCAACCCTGACTGAGACGGGTGATCAGCCCGACCTCTTCGGCGAACAGTACCCCGGAGATGCCGTCCTGATGCAGGCCGTTAGCGACCGTGTAGGTGGTGCCGCGTGAACTGGCGAACCCGCCCACCAAAAAGCCGGCGCTGGTGCGTTGCGCAAGTTGTTTGATCAGGTCCTCGGTATCCCCGTTCGCGGGATCGGCGTGGACCAGGGCAAGCAGCGGTCGATGGGCCGCGATCCACGCGCCGCTATGCGCATCGAACGCATCCAGGCTCTTGACTACACTCGGGAAAACGTGGAAACCGTGGCTCTCCGGGATCTCCCGTGGCACTTTACCCTAAAATAATCAGTAAGATATCGTGCATCGCGAAAACTTTATGGCCCCGGTCACGATCGGCACTGCGCACCGTAACGCTTTGATTTTTCAAGCATACAGCTTGTACCCGA
>NZ_CAIZIZ010000450.1 GCF_903933125.1 uncultured Lamprocystis sp.
ACCTGCCGGAATCGCGTCATTGTGCCCCCACCCGTCGCCCGCAAGCGGGCTCCTACGGGTTGGATTTTTCGCGGAAATCACCTTAGGCAGTCTCGGACGATGAAAATACCTCCGCCGTCGCCCTCATGTGCCGATCGGCGTTGCATGACGCGTCCTGAATCAAAGGACCTGCGTCGGGTGCAACTCTGGGGCTTGCGACTGACCGGCGACCAGGACGCGCGCCATGCCGGGGCCGAGCCAGAACTCGAAGGGAGCCGGCAGGTCGGCCATCGGCCAGTCCGGGGAGAGGTCGCGCAGCGGCTCCGGGGATTGAATCAGATGATGCAGGTCGTCGACATAGAAGCGCTGGCGGTTCCAGGGGTCTTTGTTGAGAACCAGCAGGGCTTGGTCGGGACCATTGATCGCATGTTTACGCAGGACCAGAATGGCCGGGTCCGGGTAATCCAGTCGGTCGATCCGGCCCTCGCCGGAGAAGGTGGGCGTCTGGTCCTTGATCGCATTGACCTGCGAAATAAAACCGGTGATATCGATATTGGGTTCTTCCCAGTCGTTGGGGACCGTGGTCACCACGTCGAGGCGTTTGCGAAAGCCGAATTCGAATCCCATCGGGATCATGACCCCGCTGGCGAACATGGCGGTGAACAGATAGCGCTGCCGCAGGGCGTCGATGTTGCCCTCGAACTCCTCGAACATGCGGCGGGTGTCGTGGCTCTCGGGGAAGCCAATGGAGGGGGCGATGTTGCGGGTCGACTCATACTGTTCGAGCAGCCAGTTGCCGTGGAAGTCCCACCATTTGGCACTGTTGAAGATGGCGTCGAAGCCGGCCGAGGCGGTGTCGCGGGTCTGTGCCGGGGTGCAGCCCAGGGTCTCCGCGACGAAGACGGTGTCGGGGTGAGTCTTGCGGATACGCTCGATGAGCCGCCGCCAGACCTCGGTCGGAATCTGATAGGCGGCGTCGCAGCGAAATCCGCGAAAGCCCAGCCCGATCAGGTGTTCGACGATCTTCACGCAATACGCGAGTTGTCCATCAGGGGCGTCCGGGTGTTGCAGCGCCTGCTGGTGGTCGAACTGCGCCAGATCGCGCCAGACCACCTTGGTGCCGTTGTCCTCAATGCAGAAGGGGTGGGCGACGCGCCCTTGCTCGTGCTGGAACCAGTCAGGGTGAGCGTTGACCAGCGCGCTGTCCTCGGCGCAGTGATTGATCACTAGGTCGATCATCAGTGATACGCCAAGTTCCCCGGCGGTCGCGGCCATGGCGCGGACCTGATCGTCCGCGCTCCGCGCTGAACCGGGACGCAGCAGGACCGGATTGATAGCGAAATAATCAGCAATCGAATACAGGCTGCCCGAGCGCCCGAGCTTCTGAATGGGGTTGACGAACACCCAGTCGAAGCCCATGGCCGCGGCGCGCGTCAGATGCGGTCCCCAGGTATCGAAAGGCCCGGCGAGCAGGGGGAAAAGATTATAGATTTTCATGCATGTCCTCGTTATTGGTGGTGTTTTTTTCTGTCGTGTCGCGCCGGATGCGTAGTCAGGCCATCCTGGCCTGACACCGTCAGGGCTGGAAGCCCTGACTACGCAAGCCGCTGGCCGGGATTACGATCAAGGCCGCCTGTCGCGTCTCGCTCGTTGTCGTTGTCGTAATCGGATTCCGGATCGATTCAGGACCGCCCGCAAGCCTGCGAAGCGGCTACTCCAGCCGCGCGCGTGCCTCGATTACGACAACGACAACGACTATATTCGTTGGTTAATACTGACCCATTACTCAACGTGCGCGGATAAACTCGTAAATGTTCAGATAATCCTCACCCGGCTGGTTCCACGAATAGTCCGCACGCATACCGTTCATCATCAGCGAGCGGAAATCCTGCGGGTATTCATAATAACAGTCGATAGCGCGCCCCAAGGCCGACTCCAATCCGGGGCCGTCATAGTGGTCGAAACGGTAGCCGTTGCGTTGGTGCAGCGGGCGGTCGGAGTGATCCTTATCGAAGACGGTGTCGGCCAGGCCGCCGACGGTACGCACCACCGGCACCGTGCCGTAGCGCAGCGAGATGAGTTGGGTCAGGCCGCAGGGCTCGAATTGGCTGGGCACCAACATCATATCGGCACCGGCATAGATCAGGTGCGCCAGTCCTTCATCGAAACCGATCTCCAGATGACAGTCCGGGCTGTCGTTGAGCATGCGCTTCAAGCCCCAGAAATCGTCATTGATGGACCGGTCCGGACTGGAGCCCAGCAGCACGAACTGAGCGCCGCGTTCCAGTGCGTAGAAGATGGCGTGCCGGACCAGCCCCAGACCTTTCTGCGGGTCCAGCCGGCCGATGAAGGCGACGATCGGCTTGTCGTTGTCCGCCAGCATCAGTCGGTGACGCAGGGCGCGCTTGTTATCGTACTTGGCATCGAGGTTGTCGACCCCGTAGCGTACCGGGATTTCGTGATCGACCTCCGGATTCCAGACATCGTAATCGATGCCGTTGAGTACGCCGCCGTATTTCATATGATGAACATGCAGGGTCGGTTCCAGACCGAAGCCCTGGCCCTGGTCCTTGGTCTCGAAGGCATAACGCGGCGACACGGTAGTGACGAAATTCGAATAGACGATACCGGCCTTGAGCAGATTGAGCGCGTTCTTATGATTATTGTCGCCCATGCGCAGCCAATCGAGGAAATAGTCCGGGCGATGCAGTCCGGTGGCGCGCAACAGTTCGATCCCGGTGAGTCCCTGGTGCATAAAATTGTGAATGGTCAGGCAGGCCCGCGGATGGGTCATGCCGAGCTGTTGATAGACCTCGTAGAGGAAGACCGGGACCAGCGCGCTTTGCCAGTCGTGGCAGTGAATGATGTCCGGATGCTTGCCGGCCTTCCACAGAAATTCAATCGCCGCGCGGGAGAAGAAGGCGAAACGCAGCACATCGTCCGCGAAGCCGTAGATGGTGCCGCGGTTGTAGAAGTTCTCCTGGGAATGCGGCTCGATGAAGAAACACTTGCGCCCATGCACAAAGCCGAAGAACACGGTGCAATGGATCGCGCCCCCATACCAGGGTACCCACAGGTTCTTGTATACCTCGTGGAGTTCGAAGATCTGGTCGTAGCGCAGGTTGTTGTACTTGGGCAGGATGATCTCGACATGGTTGCCGCGGATCGCGTGCTCCCTGGTAATGCCGAAAACCACGTCCGCCAATCCGCCGACCTTCGCCACCGGGGCCATCTCCGGGGAGATGTGGACGATGAACAGGCTGGGGCGCTGTGCCCGCTGGGCCGGTGGGTGGTCGGGACTCAGGGCCGGTGCAGATTCGACCGCGGGCGCCGCCTCCAAGACCGGATGCTCAGCCTCGCTGGGGGCCGTCGGTGCAGCGATCGGCTCCGGCGGCTCGGTTGGTGATTGGGCGTGCGCTGTTGTCGGCGGCGCCTCGTCCTCGGCGGTTGATGCAGCCGGGGCGGCGTCCGGCAGCGAGGTCGGGGGTGCCGCGGCGGGAACCTCCGGCGTGTACTGGTGCGCGGCCTGGGCCTGGGCGGCCGTTATCGCCGCGGTCGGCGTCCCGGTTTGCTTGGATAGGCCCGCGGCGGCCGTGGCGGGCGGAGCCTCAGCGGCAACGGCCAGCGTTGGCGTGGTGGGCGGAGCCTCAGCGGCGAGGGTCGGTGCCGGCGTGGCGGGCTTGGCGGCCGCCGTCGTTGGCTTTCCTGCCGTTGCCTTGGCGCCCGTGACCGGCGCCTGGAGGGCCGGTGCGGCTTGTGTCAGCGGCTCAGGCGCGACGACCCCCGTGGTCGCGGCCGGAGGCGCCACGGCCGCGTCGGCATCCTGCGCTGGCGTCGTCGCGCCGGTTGGTGGGCTGACCCCGGCCGTGGCCGGGGCGGCAGTCTTCTTGGATGTGGTCTGCTTTTTCGCCATTACTGATCACCTGCAAGGTCCGTGTGTCTCGATTATCCGAGCCGGGCCGCTACGCCGGGTTGCGCACGGTAACGCGCAAGCGGCCCCCGCGTGAAGCCCCGCAGCGCGGTTGTGTGACAAAATTTTGAACGCTATCGCCGGTCCGGGCGATGATCAAGACCGGCCAGTCAGCGCCGCATCGCCTCGAGACCCAGAATCCAACTGACGAGATCTTTGATCTGTTCGTCGCTGAGCTTGGGATGGGGCGGCATCCGTGCCGCGCCCCAGGTCCCGGACCCGCCGGTCTTCACCTTGGCTACCAACCGCTCCAGCGCGGAGTTGTCGCCCTGATACTTCCTGGCCACGTCTTTGTAAGCCGGCCCCACGATCTTGATGTCGACATTGTGACATCCAGTGCAACCGCGTTGTGTTGCCAGTTTCAGGTCCCCGCGGGCGGGCTGGGCCGCCAGTATCGCCGCCAGGGCCGCACCAATGAGGGTGATCGTCTGTGTCTTGTACATCGTGTTGCTCCCACGGGAAGCCGGTCGCTTGTCATTGCCGGGCAGTGGGTTCGACAGCGTTTCGGTCGGGTCGTGCCGGGCGCGCCTCCAGTGTCGCACGGCTGCGTCCGGCGGGTTCACGGAACCGCTTTGTCCTCCGACTGGGCCAGACGCTCGATCATGGTTCGCAACTGCTCGATCGCCGTCTCCCGATAGGTGTTGGGGTTCCAGTCGTGGTGCATCCAGGGCTCCAGCTCGCGCAGGGCCACGCCCAGCCGATCCGGCACCAGCAGGTCGTAGATGCCGCGCCAGTCACCCTCCATCCGCAAGGCCAGCCGGGGGTTGATCAGGTATTGACCGTGTTGCAGTCGCGTGAACAGCTTGCGGTTGTAGGGGCCCTCCCGGCTCGCCTCGTTCTTGGACAGGATGGAAGACACATAAGGCCGCTTCTTGCGTCGTGCCGGGACGACGGATTCCGGGAAGTGGTCAAGGACCTCGGCGAAGTCGACCGCGGTGAGGAGTTTACGCCGCGCCACCCAGTTCTCACCGAGCCGCTGATAAAACAGGACCAGGGCGATGCTGAGCATCAGATATTCCATCAGCCGGCGGTCAAGCTTCACCAACCGGCCGTCCACCTGGATATCGATGCTGGCCGGGGCCAGCCGCTCGAACACCGCCGGCAGGCGGGTGCGGGCGAAGCGCTCGTCGGCGCAGGCGCGGTCCAGGGCGATCTGGAAGGCGTTGAGCCCGTTGCCGTCGGTGAGGCTCAGGTCGGCATCACGCGCCAGCAGTTGCTCGATCAGATCCGCGTTGCCGGTGCGGCTGGCGATCATCAGCGGGGTCTGACCGAAACAGTTGCGGAAATCGACCCCGTACTTATCCGCCTCGCGCAGGACACCGCCGGGGTTCTTCAGGCCATAGAGCAGGTAGTACTTTTTCTCCAGGGTTGGCCACGCCTTGTCCGGATGACGGGCAGCCTGAAGCCCGGCCTGGTTCAGCGTGTTGAGCAGCCGTTGATCGCGGTAGACCAGGGCATATTCCATGAGGGCGATGCGCGCCTTTTTGTCGCCCTTCACCAGCGCCTGTTCGCGCAGTGTGCTGAGCGCCTCGCCGCGCAGGACGGTCCAGGGCACCTGCTGCTGCTTGAGGATCTGGTTGCGGATCTCAGCCGCCTGCTCGTCCTTGCCCTGGAGTTCCAGCCGATGCGCCTCGCGCCGCCATTCCTCCAGGCTCGAGCGCTGCTCCTCGACATCGTCGACTTTCTGGTGTATCTCCGTGAGGCCGAGCAGGGTGAGCAGGGGCTGGTTGGGGCGCGCTTCGATCAGGTAGAGATTGCGCACCGCCCGCGTGACGGCCACGTACAGCGCATTGATGTAGAACTTGTAGATCTCCAGCGATTTGTCGCCCTTGTCGCGGCCGCGGGCGTAGCGCAGTTCGCCTTGCAGATCGGCCGCGGTCAGGTCGGCGGCGATGTCGCGAAAGCGCTTTTCCTCCCCGCTGACAAACCCGTAGAGCAGGACGTTCTCATACTCCAGCCCCTTGGCCTCGTGGATGGAAAAGACCAGGGGGGTGCGGAAGAAGCGGCGGACCTCGGCTTTCTGGTCATCGTGCAACACCAGGATGGCAAAGCGGGCCGACGCCGCGGTGCGCCGATCCAGATCGCGTTTGACCGCGTCGGTGTCCGCCAGCAACCCGACCCGGCCCTGGCGCGGCCCGCGGCTGACCACCAGGTAGTTGCTCTCCCGATCCACCGAGCCGAAGCGGGCGTGTTTGACGTGCAGCAGGCGGTTGGCGACGTCCGTGACCTGGGGTGAGTTACGGAAGTTGGTATTGAGGATGCGGATCAGCTCCGCCGGGGCAGCGTCCCCCTGCTGGTTCCAGAACAGCGTTTTGACCTTGGACCAGGAGAAAAAATTGGGGTGGACGATCTGGTTGGAGTCGCCGCACAGCAGGAATCCCCGCGGGTCGCGCAGCGCCTTGAGGATCAGCAGCAGTTGGACATTGGTCAGATCCTGCACCTCGTCCACCACCACGAAGTCATAGCGCGGCTCGACTTTCGCCAGCCAGGCATAGCTCAGGATATTGGTGTCGAACCAGCCGTCCTCGTCGAGAAAGTGCAGATAGCGCTCGAACAGGTCATAGACCGCCTCCCGGACTTCCGGCGGATAGATCGACTGGCGAACACCCAGGGCCAGATAGTCGGCGCGGTCGAGGTAGGGTCGGTCCTCGGTGGTGCCGGTAATGGCACCCTGGATTTCTTCAAAGAGCCGATGGCTGTCGGCAACCTCCTTGGGCAACCGCTGACGCTGCGCCCAGCCGGCGAAGACTCGCGGAGTCATTTCCCGGCCCGGCGGGACCTGGATGCTCTCCAGGTACTCGCGGAAGGACAGGAAGGACACTTCCTGGTCGTCGTTTGCGTAACCGTTGGCGTAATAGAGGTCGCGGGCGTTCTGGGCGAGGAAGGGCGAGCGGGTCACATAGAGGATATCGCCGCGCGCATCCTTCATTTTCTCCAGGGTCAGGGCCGTCTTGCCGCTGCCGGCCGAGCCGATGATGATCAGCGGCGGGGCCAGGCGGTAGATCGCCTCCTGGTCGTCGTCGAACGACAGGATCTTGTCGAGCAGGTGAAAGCGCGGCACCACGTGGTCGGAGCGGGGGTTGAGGTACGGCAGTTCCGGCGCCGTCTCGGCCTCCGCGGGCTCGGCCGCCGGGATTCGCTCCTCATCAATCACGACGCCGCGGGCGAGGAAGCGCGACTGCTCATAGGCGTGCTGGTGGATGTACTCCAGGATCAGGACGCAACGCTCCTCGCCGTGCCGGTAAAGCGCGAAGAGCAGCCGGTTGCTGCGGTCAAGGCGGGCGCGGTAGAGGTTGTCGCCGACTTTCTTGACCTCAGCGGAGCGGAAATCCCCAGCCTGCAAATAGCCGGCGAGTTTTCCGAAGCCGGGGATGGCGGCTGTATCCAGGCCGCGGTAGACGAGGATCTTCATCTGTTCCTAAATCCTGACAATGGCTGTGTCGCGCTCCCGCTGTTGGAGTCACGGCTGGAGGCGCGCCGGTCCGGCAAGCGCCTGATGCCGCTATTCTAGCGCTAACGCGACCAGCCAGGGCAGCGGCCGGTGCCGCGTCAGTCAGGATGTCAGGCAGCGCGTCGGGTACGCCGGATGGGGCGGGTCGCCGCGGCACCGAGCAGGCCGCTGATCAGGAGAGCGGCAACGGGCGGCTCGGGGGCCTCGGCAAAACCGTTGGTATCCACCTGGCTCAACAGGGTGTCTGACTCTCCGCTGTTCAACTCCAACTCCAGTGTCCCGCTCAGGCTCAGGAAGTTCGTGGTCGGGCCCAACAGCGCATCGGCGAAGATGGCGTCGCCGAGATTGACCAGGCCCAGATCGTCGGTGAGGAACCAGCCAGCACCCGCTGTTGCGTCGAACCCGGTGAGTGCGATGAGCGCCTCGACACTGGCGGTGAAGCTGTAGACGAAACTCAGGGTAATGGCATCATTACTCAGGTTCTCGATGAGAATGAGCCCGGTAGTCTGCACGAGGGACGTGCTGTAGCCAGCGCCTTCGCCCGCCTGCCCGGAGACCCGGACGCTCTGTTGCAGGGTACCCCCAATGGCCATAGGCACCAGCACAGCCCCGGGGGCCAGGGTCTCGGTCGCCGTGGCTGACGCGGCACCATAGGTGTCAGTGTATTTGTCGAAGATCCCGGCCGAGTAGTCGATGCTGACCCCCGTCGGGATCGTCGGGCCGCCGTTAATGGATTGCAGGGTCAGGCTCAGGTTGGCCAGACCTTCGAAGAGCGCCACGGCGCGTGCCGCGCCGGAGCAGCCGAGTACGGCAAGCAACAGGACGATCAGGGTGGTAAGACGGGCTTTGGACATGGGCTGGGAGTCTCCGCTGTTAAGGTCGATACCACGCTTGGCCGCGCGCCAGCCGCATCCGCCGACTGGGCGCGGTGCGCCGCTTCAGGGGTAGGTGCCGGCCATCCAGGCCGCGACGTCCCCCACCAGCTTCGCGGGCATCCCGGCCGCCACCGAGTGCCCCGCCTCCGCGTAGTGCGGGAACCAGATCCGTTGCACTCGCGGGAACGCCATGCGCAGTTTCGCGGCGGCGGTCGGCTGGTACTCAACCTCAATCACCCTGTCACAGCCCGCGCAGGTGGGCGTGACCGCGGCGCGCTTGACCAGGTCAGGATACAGCTCCAGGGACGGTGCCAAGGAAGCAGGATACACGATCAAGTCATGGGCCGCATCGGTGATCAGGGTCTTGACCAGCGGTAGATTTTCAAGAAAGAGTCGGCCATAGCGGGCGGACTCCGGATCGATGTCATAGCCCTTGGCGATCACCGAGTTCCAGTAGAAGGCGTTATAGGTGTCCATGGGCGGGCAGGGCACGAAGAACGCGTCGGCGCTGCGCAATTCGCCGAACACGTCCTTGAAAGGACGCAGCGGGTCGGTCGACACGCCCTTGTCCGCGAGATCGCTCTGCGCCTCGGTCAAGACCTGGGGCAGTGCACTAAACCAGGCCCGTTGCGCCGCCGGGATCAGTTCCAGTGCCTGCGTCTCGACCAGCAGATCCGCGGGCACTTTCAGGTGATAGGCGCGGGTCCGCTGCGACGCGTAGAAGCCCGGTATCCGGGTGATGTCGTATCCGGTCAGCAGCGTGCTGCTATCGATGTCGCCGAGCGCCGTGGCGAGCAGGAACATGACGACGATCTCACGGGACGCGTCCTGGCGCGTGTCATAGGGGCTGAGCCCGATCTGACTCGTGACGAAACTGATCGCGTTGGCCGACGGCTCGCAACCCGGCTCAGCGCAGGGGATGAAGGTCTTGGAGTGCGCATTGGCGAGTTGATAGATCACCGAGCCCGGTTTTTCGAACAGTTCGCCCGCGACCGCCGATTGAAGATGCCCCGTGAGTTGGGGGTCGATCAGGATCTGGCGGCCAAACTGGCGGGCGATGGCAGCCGGTGCATGGATGCGCCCCGGCGGGACCGCGAAATACCGGTCCAGGTGGACCTGGACCTCGCGCACCAGCCCGGCGTCGCGGTAAACGTCTGTCCCGGCCGCGTAACGCCGGTAATTCAGGAGCATACTCAGCATCGTCGAGACGCGAGTCCCGCCGTAGCTCTCGCCGACGAGGACCACCGGCTGGTTGCTGAGCTGCGGATGAGCTTGCAGGAAGCGCAGCAGCACCCGCACCATCTGCGCGGCGTCGATGTACGGGTTGAAGTTCTGGGCATCGAACTCGGCCGCGGTCTGCGTGGCGCCGTCCGGCCGTGTTGCCAGGTTGTAGGAGTACCCGGTGTTGGGGGCATCGATGTAAAGCAAGTGACCGATCCGTGACCATGAGTCGGGGTTTTGGACCGGGGTGATGCGATAGTTGATCGCCGCGGGGTAGAGGGTGTACGGAGCCGTGTTGATGCTCAGCAGCCCGTCGCAGGTCGCGCAGCCGGGTCCGCCGTTGAAGAACACGAACAGCGGTGCGGTCGTCGGGTCGCCCCCGTTCAGATCGAACGGATGGAAGTTGTAGAAGATCCGTGCCCGCGAGGATTGATAGCCAAGGAGCGGGCCTTCACGCTGGAAACTGAAGCTGATGGGTTCGAGTTCGACGAAGCCCGCCTCGGCTGTCGTGGTCGCGGCGCCCGCGGTGACCGCGTTGGCGAGCAGGGCGAGGCCGAGCGCGACAATGAGTCCGATCGGGAGCCCAAACGGCGGTGTCCGGTGCGTGTGTTGGTACTGCATCCTGAGATATCTCCTGAGTGTTGGTATATCGGGGGCCGGCGGCAACCCCGTGTGAGTCGACCGCGGTTTGTCGGCTGATCCGGGTTGATCGGTTCCCCGTGTTAGTGTAGTCGGGTGCCGTCCCGGCCGATGGGGCATCGGTCGCAAGCCACGAGCGCTCAACCGCGATTTATTTATCGGTCGCTCGGGCCTGCTGGCCTGATCCAACGGTTGAAACCCGGCGGGATGGCCGGTAGTTTATGAATCCCGTCAATGACCGCTCCGATACCCACCACAATGCCCCCAGCTCTCGCCGTCGCCGCGCTTGTCAAGACTTACCGCGGCGGACTCCAGGCCCTCAAGGGGGTGGACCTGCGGGTGGATGCGGGCGATTTCTTCGCGCTCTTGGGCCCGAACGGTGCGGGTAAATCGACCCTGATCGGCATCATCGCTTCCCTGGTGACCAAGACCTCCGGGCAGGTGCGGGTCTTCGGACACGACCTGGACCAGGATCCGGAGGCGGTGAAATCCTGCATCGGCCTGGTCCCCCAGGAGTTCAACTTCAATCTGTTTCTGCCGGCGGGTGAGGTGGTCGTCAACCAGGCGGGCTACTACGGTATCCCGCGCCGGGAGGCGCGGGTGCGTGCGCAGCGCTACTTGCGGCAACTGGATCTCTGGGAACGGCGCGACACCGAGATGCGTCGACTCTCGGGGGGCATGAAGCGTCGGCTCATGATCGCCCGCGCCCTGGTGCATGAGCCGCGCCTGCTGATTCTGGACGAGCCGACCGCCGGGGTCGATATCGAGATCCGCCGTTCCATGTGGGCCTTCCTGAAAGACCTGAATGCCCAGGGCACCACCATCATCCTGACCACCCACTATCTGGAAGAAGCCGAGAGCTTGTGCCGCAACATCGCCATCATCAACGACGGTGAGATCGCCGAGCGCACCAGCATCGCGGCCCTGCTGGGGCGCCTGCACACCGAAACCTTCGTGCTCAATCTCAAGGGACGGGTGACTGAACTGCCGGAACTGGGCGGGTTCGTGCTCAATCATGTGGATGACTGCACCCTGGAGGTGGAGATGAACCGCGAGCACACGATCAACGGGCTGTTCGATGCCTTGTCGCGCAACGGGATCGAGGTGCTCAGCCTGCGCAACAAGCAGAACCGCCTGGAGCGTATGTTTCTGGACATGGTGGACCAGAATCATGCCGATGCCGGGGGTGCGCCTTGACCCGCGGCGCCGGCACCTGGCGGCGCTACCGGGTCACCTTCGCGACCATTTTCGGCAAGGAGTTTCGGCGCTTCACCCGGATCTGGGTGCAGACCGTACTGCCCTCGGTGATCACCACCACCCTGTATTTCCTGATCTTCGGCGAACTGATCGGGGGCCGCATCGGCCCCATGGACGGGCTGCCCTACCTGGATTTCATCGTGCCTGGGCTGGTGCTCATGGCCGTGATCACCAACGCCTACTCCAATGTCGTCTCGTCGTTTTACAGCAGCAAGTTCTCGCGCTATGTCGAGGAACTGCTGGTCTCGCCGGCCCCGAACTGGGTCATTCTGGCCGGGTACGTGGCCGGCGGAGTCGCGCGCGGGCTGACCGTGGGGGCGACGGTGATGCTGGTCGCCATGCTGTTCACGCGCATCGAGATTCACAGCCCCGCCGTCACGCTGCTGGTGCTCTGCATGACCGCGGTGCTGTTTTCCCTGGGCGGTTTCATCAACGCGATCTACGCCAACAGTTTTGATGATATCTCCATCGTCCCCACATTCGTGCTGACGCCGCTGACCTATCTGGGCGGTGTCTTCTACTCCATCGACCTGCTGCCGGGCTTCTGGCAGGCCGTCTCACTGGCCAATCCGGTCCTCTACATGGTCAATGGTTTTCGCTACGGGCTGCACGGCGTCACCGATATCCCGCTGGGCTGGGCCTTCGCCATCATCCTGGCGTTCATCGTCGGGTTGACCTGGTTCAGCCTGTCGTTGCTGCGGCGCGGGGTCGGCATCAAGTCCTGACCGATCCGCCCTTTGGTACACCCCTGAAAGTGACCGTCCGTCCTGTCGCGGTTGTATCCAACTTCTGCACATGGGACTATAAGCACATGAAACTCTCAGAAAATGAACTTTTGTCCACCCGCTGTACAACGAACCCTTGCGGGCTGCGCCCGTCCGGCCGGGGGGGCTGAACTGACTCGTGGCCATGAATCAAGCAACCGCTCACGCTCGTTATCGTCGTCAGCCTTCGCCCCGGCCGCGCCGCCGCATCGGCGGTTTTCTCCTGCGCTGGCTGTTGGTGATCCTGGTCGGTGTCGGTCTGGCCGGCGTACTCTATGGCATCCACCTGGATCGGGTGGTGCGCGGCAAGTTCGAGGGCAAACGCTGGGCCTTGCCGGCCCGTGTCTACGCCCGTCCGCTGGAGCTTTACGCCAGCCGCCCGCTCACGTCCGAACAACTGCAAGCCGAATTGGTGCGGCTGAACTATCGTCCGGCGACCGACACCGCGGCCGAGGTTGAGGGCACCTACACCCGCACCGCCGATCGTTTCCTGGTCCACACCCGGGCATTCCGTTTTTGGGACGGCGAGGAGCCGAGCCGTTTGCTGCAAGTAGACCTCACGGACGGCAAGGTGTCCGCCTTGGGTGACGGCGGCGGCGGGCCGGCTCCGGATCTGGCCCGGCTGGATGCCGTGCTGATCGCCAGTATTTATCCGACCCACAATGAGGATCGGGTGCTGGTGCGCCGCAAGGACCTGCCGGACCTGCTGGTGCAGGCCCTGGTGGCGGTAGAGGATCGCAGCTTCTTCAGCCATCTGGGCGTCGACCCCAAGGGCATCATCCGCGCCGGTTACCGCAACATGCGCGCCGGCGGCGTGGTCGAGGGCGCCAGCACCCTGACCCAACAGTTGGTCAAGAACTTCTATCTCTCGGCCGACCGCACCCTGGTGCGCAAGCTCAATGAAGCCTACATGGCGCTGCTGTTGGAGAACCGCTACACCAAGGACGACATCCTGGAAGCCTATGCCAACGAAATCTATCTTGGGCAGGACGGCAGCCGCGGGGTCCATGGGTTCGGTTTGGCGAGCAGCTTTTTTTTCAACCGTAACCTCGATGAACTGGGTATCCCCGAGATCGCCCTGTTGGTGGGCCTGGTGCAGGCGCCCTCCAGTCTCGACCCGCGGCGTTTTCCCGCGGCCGCGCTCAAACGGCGCAACCTGGTCATCGATATCATGGTGCGCGATCGGGTCATCACCGTCACCGAGGGCGAGCAGGCCAAGGCGCTGCCGATTGAACTGCGCGAGGGCGGGGGCCGGCCGGTCGGGGAGTACCCGGATTTCATCCAGCTCGTGCGGCGTCAGCTCCAGCGCGACTATCGGGACGAGGATTTGCGCTCAGAGGGTCTGCGCATCTTCACGACGCTTGACCCGCTGGTCCAGACGACGGTCGAGGCCGCTATTCCCAAGCGGTTGCGGGATCTCGAAAAATCCCGCGGCATGAAGACCGGCACCCTGGAGACGGCCGCCGTCGTGACCTCGGTTGCCCAGGGGGAGGTGCTGGCGCTGGCGGGTGGACGCGAGGCCGGCTATGCCGGATTTAACCGCGGTCTCGACGCCGTCCGCGCCATCGGTTCTTTGGTCAAGCCGGCGGTCTATCTGGCGGCGCTGTCGCACCCGAAACGCTACACCCTGACCACCAGTATCCCCGACACGCCCTACAGTCTGCGGACGGGCAATGGCCAGATCTGGTCGCCGAAGAATTACGATCACTCGGTCCATGGCCCCGTGCCCCTGTATCAAGCGCTGGCCAGCTCCCTGAATCTGGCGACCGTCAATCTGGGGATGAGTCTCGGTGTCAAGGAGGTCGCCGAGACGCTCTATCGGCTGGGTGCCCAGCGTCGCATCACCGCGGTGCCGGCCATCATGCTGGGGGCAGTCGACCTGTCGCCGCTGGAAGTCGCGCAGATCTACCAGACGATCGGCGCGGGCGGCTATCGCGCCCCCTTGCGGGCCATCCGCGAGGTAATGGACGTCAACGGGCGCCCCCTCAACCGCTATCCGCTGGCGATCGAAGCCGTCGTCGATCCGCGTGCGGCCTACCTGACCGGGTGGGCCATGCAGCAGGTCGTCCGCCAAGGCACCGCCAAGTGGTTGGGTGAACGTCTGCCCAAGGGCTTGACCATGGCGGGCAAGACCGGCACCACCGACGATATGTGCGATAGTTGGTTCGCCGGTTTCAGCGGCGACAAGGTGGCCGTGGTCTGGGTCGGGCGTGATGACCACAAGCCGATGGGGTTGGCCGGCGGGACCGGTGCCTTGCGCGTGTGGTCGGACTTCATGCTGGCCATCCCGAACGAGCCATTGCAGGACGCGCCTCCGGAAGGGGTCGTGTTGTCCGGTGCCTGTGGCCGATCCGGCGTGCCCTATATCGCGGGCAGCGGGCCGGCAGCCGGCAGTTGCGGCGATGCCGATGAATCCAGGTCGGTGGCCAAGCGGGCGGACGGGTCCAAACGGGCTGCCGGGGCAACGGCGGATGGGTCGGCGTCGGATAAATCGGCTCCGACTCCGGCCGAGAAGCCGAAGCCGACTCCGGTCGCCAAGCCCAAGCCGCCAAGTGAAAACCTCTTCATGAGCGATTTGTAGTCGATGTTCAGCGCATTACGGACCCTCTGCTGCCTTTGCCTGCCGGCCTTGTGGCTGGCTGCCTGCGCTACGCCTCCGCGTGAGGGACCACCGGCGCCGGTGGTCTCGGTCGGGTCAGCCCCGACTCTGCCCGAGGCCGTGGCGGACACCGCCGCTGCGCCGCCGGTCGCCGCCGAGCCCAAGCCGCGGCCGAAACCGAAGCCCGTGGCACCCAAGCCGAAAGAGACCAAGGTCTACGCCTACCGTGAGCCGGGAAGCGAGTCGGAGCCTGAACTGGAGCCTGAGTCCGACGACCCGGTTGAATCCGCCGCCGTGTCCGGCAAGGAGACCGCGCCTCCGGCGCCAAAGGCGGCGGTTGCGGCCAAGCCGAAAGCCGTGGCTGCCGCTCAGCCTGCCCCGACCAGCCCCAAAGCCGCGGCAGTCCAGCCATCGGCGAAGTCGGCGGTCAATCCACCGGCGCCCGCCAAGAACGCGACGGTACCGGCCAAGGTCATGACGACGACCGCGGTCAAGCCGACCACCAGCACCGTGGCAAAGCCAGCCACGACCGCCGCGACCAAGCCGGCAACGACCGCGGCAGCCAAGCCGGCCACGACCGCCGCGGTCAAGCCGACCACCAGCACAGTGGCCAAGCCAGCCACGACCGCCGCGGTCATGCCGGCAACGACCGCGGCAGCCAAGCCGGCCACGACCGCCGCGGTCAAGCCGACAACCACCGCGGCAGCCAAGCCGGCCACGACCGCCACGGCCAAGCCGCCACCGGTCACCGCGGCGCCCAAACCGAAGGTTGCCGCGACCCCGGCTCCGGCACCCAAGGCAGCCGCTGCACCCGCCCCGACGCCGCCCAAGCCGACGGCCCCGCCGCCGGTCGCTGCGGCGGCGCCCGCGCCCAAGCCGGCCCCGGCGAGTCCCGCGCCGACATCGGGCATGGCGCCCGCGGCGGATTCGTTGGCGCGCCAGGCCGAACAGCAGCGTCAGACCGGCGACTACGCGGGTGCCGCCGCGACCCTGGAGCGTTCGCTGCGAATCGCTCCGCGGGAACCCTATCTGTGGAATCGTCTGGCGCGGGTGCGCATGGAGCAGGGGCAGGTGTCCCAGGCCGGCCAGCTCGCGACCCGTTCCAATGACTTTGCCGGCAAGCAGCCGAACGTCAAACAAGACAACTGGAGGATCATCGCCGAGTCCAAGCGCCGCGCCGGCGATACGGCCGGTGCCACCGAGGCCGAGCGCAAGGCCGGCGGCAATTGATGAATCCCGCATCGACCTTGAGCGTCGTTCCGGCCGCAAGAAAACCGCAGGCCGAGGCGTTACCGTGAAAGTCGCGCAGCGACCCCGTGGGAGCGGCGTCCCGCCGCGATGGATGCCGCGGTCACCCCGAACGGTGGGGTTACGCGCCCGGCCCCATCGCGGCGGG
>NZ_CAIZIZ010000451.1 GCF_903933125.1 uncultured Lamprocystis sp.
CCCGCCGCGATGCGGTGCCGCGGTGACCTTGAACGGTGCGGCGACACGCCCGGCCCCATCGCGGCGGGACGCCGCTCCCACCGGGTCGCTGCGCGACTTTCACGGTAAAGCCTTGGACTCCGGTCTGGAACCGTCCTCAAGGCGCAACAGGGTGTTCGGCCTCGGCCCGATACTCCGCCGAGCGGGCATGCGCCGTCAGACCTTCGCCGCGTGCGAGCACCGCGGCGATGTGTGCGAGTTCAGCGGAACCGGCGCGGGACGCCATGATCAGACTCGACCGCTTCTGGAAGTCGTAGACGCCCAGCGGCGAGGAGAAGCGCGCGGTCCGGGAGGTCGGCAACACATGATTAGGCCCGGCACAGTAGTCACCCAGCGCCTCGGCCGTGTAGCGGCCCATGAAGATGGCGCCGGCGTGCCGGATGCGACCAACGATCGCTTGCGGGTCCGCTACCGAGAGTTCCAGGTGCTCCGGGGCGATCTGATTGGCGACCGCGATGGCGTCGTCCAGGTCGCGCGCCAGGATCAGGGCACCCCGCTCGCGCAGGGCCGCGGCGATGATCGCCCGCCGCTCCATGGTCGGCAGCAGCCGTGCGATGCTCGCGGCCACGCGCTCCAGGAAGTCAGCATCCCAGGCCACCAGGATCGACTGGGCATCCTCGTCGTGTTCGGCCTGGGAGAACAGATCCATGGCGATCCAGTCCGGATCGGTGGCACCGTCACACAGGATCAGGATCTCGGACGGGCCGGCAATCATATCGATGCCGACCTGCCCGAAAACGGCCCGCTTGGCCGTGGCTACATAAATGTTGCCGGGACCGACGATCTTATCCACCGCAGGAACAGACGCGGTGCCGTAGGCCAGGGCCGCGATCGCCTGGGCGCCACCGATGGCAAAAGCGCGGTCCACTCCGGCGCAGTGCGCGGCGGCCAGGACCAGATCGTTCCATTCACCGCCCGGGGTGGGCACCACCATGATCAGCTCACCGACCCCGGCGACCTTGGCCGGAATGGCATTCATCAACACCGACGAGGGATAGGCCGCCTTGCCGCCGGGGACATAGAGCCCGGCGCGATCCAGCGGCGAGATCTGCTGCCCCAGCAGGGTGCCGTCCGCCTCAATGAAATCCCAGGATTCGAGGCGCTGGCGTTGCGCATAGGCGCGGATGCGCCCGGCGGCGGCCTCCAGGGCCTGACGCTGCTCGCTCGGGATGACCGCCCAGGCCTGCGCGATCCGGTCGCGGGGGATCTCGAGGTCCGCGGCACTGGTGGGCGTCCAGTGATCAAAGCGCGCCGTCAGCTCCAGCAGCGCCGCATCGCCGCGACCGCGGACCTCCGCGATAATAGCCGCGACCCGCTGCTGCACCTGATCATCGGCGGCCGCATCCCAAGCCAGCAAGGCGGCCAGCGATTGGCTGAAGCCCGCGTCAGCGGTGGAAAGGCGTCTGATCTGCGTCATGGATCTTACTCCCTCAGGGTAATCACAATCGGTCACTCGGTCAGGCTCCTAACCTGGATCATCGTTCCAGCCAGACCTTCCGCATTGGCACTGGTGAAGAAAACTGATCCACAGATGGACACAGATGGACACAGATGTTCTTCTTCATCTGTGAACATCTGTGACATCTGTGGACAAATCCGAGTAGTCGCGTTGGCCCGAATGCCGATCATTGCCCACCCTCCGCCACCGCCCGCCGCAGCACGCCGAGCAGCGCGGTGACGGCGGTATGCTTCATCTTCCAGGCAGCCTTGTTGACCACCAGCCGGGAACTGATGTCACAAATATGCTCCAGCGGCACCAACCCATTGGCCTTGAGGGTGTTGCCGCTCTCGACCAGATCGACGATCAGGTCGGCCAGCCCCACCAGGGGGGCCAGCTCCATGGAACCGTAGAGCTTGATAATCTCCACTTGCAGCCCCTTGGCGGCAAAATAGCGCTCGGCGCTGCGCACGTACTTGGTGGCGATGCGCAGGCGTCCCGACGCCGGAACCTGGTAACTGGGCGGTCCGGCCACCATCAGCCGACAGCGGGCGATGCGCAGGTCCAGCGGTTCGTAGAGCCCTTCCCCGCCGTGCTCCAACAACACGTCCTTGCCCGCCACCCCCAGGTCAGCCGCCCCATATTCGCAATAGGTCGGCACATCGCTGGCGCGGATGATGACAAACCGCACCCGCGGGTTGCTGGTATCCAGGATCAGCTTGCGGCTGGTTTCCGGATCCTCCAGCGGGTGGATACCCGCCTGTGCGAGCAGCGGCAGGGTCTGATCGAAGATGCGCCCCTTCGACAACGCAATCGTCAAGTCGGCGTCCAGGTCCAGGGGCCTGCCCGACCCGGTCTGATCCGCACCCTGAACCGGAAGATCCTTCGCTTCACCCATGGCGCTCGCTCCCCTCAGGCCGCCGCCGCGGAGGTGCGCCGAATCACGGCGCCGAGTCCGGCGAGTTTGGCCTCGATGTTGTCATATCCGCGGTCCAGGTGGTAGATGCGATCCACCAGCGTCTCGCCCTGCGCGACCAGTCCAGCCAGCACCAAGCCGGCCGAGGCACGCAGATCAGTCGCCATCACCGGGGCGGCGGTCAGTCGTTCCACCCCGCGGCAGATCGCCAGATGGCCGTCGATACGAATATCCGCCCCCATCCGCTGAAGCTCCAGCACATGCATGAAACGGTTCTCGAAAACGGTCTCGGTGACCACGCCGACCCCCTCGGCGATGCTGTTCAGCGCGCAGAACTGCGCCTGCATGTCGGTCGGAAAGGCCGGGTGGGGGGCGGTATGGATGTCGACCGCGCGCGGCCGCCGACCCTGCATGTCGACCTCGATCCAATCCTCGCCGGTGCTGACCAGGGCACCGCACTCGCGCAGTTTCTGCAGCACCGCGTCCAGGCAGTCGGGGCGGGTGTTGCTGACCCGCACCCGGCCGCCGGTCATGGCCGCGCCCACCAGGAAGGTGCCGGTCTCGATGCGGTCCGGCATCACTGCATACTGCGCCCCGTCGAGTCGATCCACGCCCTGAATATGGATGTGATCCGTTCCCGCGCCTTCGATCCGTGCCCCCATGGCGGTCAAAAAGCCCGCCAGGTCGATGACCTCAGGCTCGCGGGCCGCGTTCTCGATCAGCGTCTCACCCTGCGCCAGGACCGCCGCCATCATGAGATTCTCGGTGCCGGTCACGGTGACCATGTCCATCATCAGCCGCGCTCCGCGCAGTCGCCCCGAGCGGGCGCGGATATAACCACCCTCCACCGTGATCTCGGCGCCCATCGCCTTGAGGCCCTCAATGTGCAGATTCACCGGCCGGGCACCGATGGCGCAGCCACCCGGCAGAGACACGTCGGCATGACCATAGCGCGCCATCAGCGGCCCCAGCACCAAAATCGACGCCCGCATGGTCTTCACCAGATCATAGGGGGCGGCGAAGCTGGTGAGGGTGTGGGGCTCGGCCCGCACCACCCCGTCCGCATCCTGGGTCAGGTGGGCTCCCATGCGACCGAGCAACTGCAGGGTCGTGGCGATGTCGCGCAGACGCGGCACATTGGTCAGGGTCACCGGCCCCCCGGCCAACAGGGTGGCGGCGAGGATCGGCAGTGCCGCGTTCTTGGCGCCGGAGGCACGGACCTCGCCCCGCAATGCGGTGCCGCCGGTAATCAGGAGTTTATCCATCAGGAAATCGCGTCCGGTCAGGGTTGAATCTGGAATCGCCGGTCCATGGTTCCGGCCAGCCGAAGCGGCGGCCGACTGGAGTCCAAGGCTTCAGCCTTGGATCGGCAGGCCAAGGCTGAAGCCTTGGACTCCAAGTGAGCAGCGCTGGCCGGAACGATGATCAAGACCCGCGGCTGCATGCGGCCAACGCCCGCTAGGGGCCATCGACCGCGATCGGCAAGAGTGACTGGAGGTTGGAGAGTTCGGCGATACGCGCCAATGAGTCGGGCAGATTCAGGTAACTGAGCGTGATCCGGCGCGAGCGTGCCAAATCCAGCCACTCCAGCAGCAAGGCCAGACCCGCGCTGTTGGCTGAGGTGACACCTCCCAGATCGATCACCAGGTCGCCGCCGCGCTTCAACAGCGCATCGCCCGCAACCAGCAGCGCAGCGACACTGGCGAAATCCATCACCCCCTCCACCCGCGCACGCCCCTCGCCCGCCGCGATCAGGCGGGCGCCCGCGACCCGACGGTCGGCCGCAGCGCTCACCCCTGACCCTTGCGGTTCATCTCGGCCAGCTTGGTAATGAGGCCGTCGATCCCGTTTTGTCGGATCTCGGTGGAGAAACTGCTGCGGTAGTTGCTGACCAGGCTCGCGCTATTGACGATCACGTCGAAGACCTTCCAGCCGCCACCGCTGTTGTACATCCGGTAATCGATCGGGATCGGTGTCGCGCCCGGCGCCCGCACCTCGGTGGGTACGATCACCGTGTTGTCCTTACCGGTCGGCTTCACCGGCAGGTAACGGATTTCCTCACCCGAGTAATTGAGCAGCGAACGCGCATAGGTGCGGACCAGGACCTGCTTGAATCCGTCCATCAACGCCTGCTGCTGCGCTGGTGTGGCGGCGCGCCAATGCTGGCCGAGCGCACCCTGGGTGATCTTTTTGAAGTCGAAGTGCGGCGCCAGGATCTGGTCGATCATGCCGTAGATCAGCGCGGGATCACGGTTGACATCGGTGCGGCGCGCCTCCAGTGCACTGAGCATCCGCTCGGCGGTCCGCTTGACCAGCGCGGTGGCATCCTCGGAGGCGGCGCCCACCGGCCCCGCGAGCATCACCATCAGTGTTACAAACAGTAGAAAATACCGTCTGGCAATCATTTCCCGCCTTCCTCTGCCTTGCTGAAGAGAAACTGACCGATCATTTGTTCGAGGATCAGCGCCGATTGCGTTTGGGTGAGTTCGTCGCCGTCGCGCACAAAATTCTCACTGCCGCCGGGTTCGAGACCAACGTACTGCTCCCCCAACAAACCGGCCGTAAAAATGTTGGCGAAGGTGTCGTCCGGAATGGTATCGACGCCATTCTCGATGCGCATGGTCACCACCGCCTCGTAGGTCTTTTTATCGAAACGGATATCCTCTACCCGCCCCACCCGCACGCCGGCCATATTCACTGGAGCGCGCACCTTGAGGCTCCCGGCGTTGGCGAAGCGTGCCGTCACGCGGTAGCCGTCGGCGGCGGGACTGGTCCCCAGGTTACTGACCTTCATGGCCAGAAAGAACAGGGCGACCAGGGCGGCGGCCATGAAGGCGCCGACCAGGATCTCGATACTGCGTTGCTTGGCCATTGAATCCGTTTCCGAAGGTCAGTTACCGAACATCAGGGCGGTAAGGACAAAGTCCAGCGCCAGCACCGCCAGCGCGGCATGAACCACCGCGCGGGTCGTCGCGCGGCTCACCCCGGCGGAGGTCGGAGTCGAGTCGTAGCCCTGGAACAAGGCGATCCAGGTGACGACCACGCCGAACACCAGGCCCTTGATCACCCCATTGACCACATCCTCACGAAAATCCACTTTCGACTGCATCTGACTCCAGAAGGCCCCGTCATCGACCCCAAGCAATCCAACGCCGACAAAATACCCGCCCAGCACGCCCACCGCGCTGAACAGGGCCACCAGCAGCGGCATCGAGATCAGACCGCCGTAGAACCGCGGCGTGAGGATCCGGCGCACCGGGTCCACCGCCATCATTTCCAGCCCCGCGAGTTGTTCGGTGGCCTTCATGAGCCCGATTTCGGCGGTCAGGGCCGAACCCGCCCGGCCGGCCACCAGCAGCGCCGTGACCACCGGCCCCAGTTCACGCACCAGGGACGCGGCCACCATCACCCCCAGGCTCTCCTCCGCACCGAACTGGGAGAGCACATAAAACCCCTGCAGAGCCAGTACCATACCCACAAAGAGCCCGGACACCGCGACGATCAGCACAGACAGGACACCGACGTTGAACACTTGCGCGAGCAGCAGGCGCGGTCGCCACACCACCTCCGCGGAGCCGGCCAGGAGATGCAGCAACAGCAGATGCGCCCGGCCCAACCCGGCCAGAGCCTTGAGCCCCGCGCGCCCCAATTCGGCCACCGGATCCAACATCGCATTCACCATGGCGCGAACACCACGGCGCAGCGTCTTGAAGGCCATCTAGCCCACCCCGCGCGTCAGCAGGTCGGCGGCCAGATCCGGCGCCGGGTAGTGAAAATGAACCGGACCGTCCGGCAGCCCGTCCATGAACTGGCGCACCCACTCCGAGCGCTCCGCGGCAATCGTTGCCGGCGTCCCCGCCGCCATCACCCGGCCGTTGGAAATCACATAAATGTAGTCCGCGATACTCGCCGTCTCGCGCACGTCGTGCGAGACCACGATACTGGTGAGGCGGCTCGCGTCGTTGAGCTGCCGGATCAGACTCACCAGCACGCCCATGGAGATCGGATCCTGGCCGGTAAAGGGCTCGTCATAGAGGATCATCATCGGATCCAGCGCGATGGCCCGCGCCAGCGCGACCCGCCGGGCCATCCCGCCCGACAGTTCGTTCGGCTTCAGCTCGCGCGCACCGCGCAAACCAACGGCCTCCAGCTTGAGCAGCACCAGCTTGCGCACCATGGCCGGGCTCAACCGCAGATGTTCGCGCAACGGATAAGCCACGTTGTCGAACACACTCAGATCGGTCAGCAGTGCACCGCTCTGAAACAACATTCCCATCCGCCGCCGCAGCTCGAAGAGCGCCGACTGGCGCAGCGCATGGACCGGCTCCCCGTCGACCTCGATGGTGCCGGCATCCGGCCGCAACTGACCGCTGATCAGTTTGAGCAGCGTGGTCTTGCCGGTCCCGCTCGGCCCCATGACGGCGGTCACCGACCCCCGGCGGATGTCGAGGTCCACGTCGTCGAAAATCACCCGCGGACCATGGGAAAAACGCAATCCGCGAATGCGCACCAGACACTCGGACTCGGCCGCAGCGGCGGCACAGGCGCCTGATGCCGGTACCGACATCGGGCACAGACCCCGCGCGGATCCGGAGCCAACCGCCGCCGCGGTCATGCCGCAGGCCTGGCGTGTGCCCGGAGGCATACGTCTGGGATCGTCTGACACTGTCGCCGTCCCATGGTGACCGGACCGCCTGCTGCTGCGTCTACAATTAAACCCACCATTTTCCAGACCTTGGGCAGGGGCGTCAAGCAACAGTTTGCCGCGACCCGGAGAGTCGTGCCAAAGAACACCGCTCACGGAGCGCAAAACGGACCAGCCTCGTTTAAATCCGCCCGGCGGAGTAAAACCTAGTTGATCTGAGTAGATCTCGTAGGATGGATAGAGCGCAGCGAAACCCATCCCCAACGCCCCAGCCAAGACCGAAACCAAGGCCCACAGCACAAAACCAACAGGCAGCCAATGACCAACTACCGCCGTTGCCGCATCCCCGAAGGGACTTATTTCTTCACGGTCAACCTGGCGAACCGTCGGCAATCCCTCCTGACCGACCATATTCAACCGCTGCGTGATGCGTTTCGTGAGGTTCTGACGACCAGCCCTTTAAATGCGCTACCAAAATACTGAAAAATATATAGATTTTTAACATCGCACGCGTACCCGATCGACTATGTTTGGTGAGATCATCCAGAAGATACCTGGATGGCAACTGCCTGGCCGCCAGCGAACATCGCTTGAAAGCGCTGCGCGCGACGGCCGCTGGCCCCTTGCCCGGAAAATCGTTAGTGGTCTTTGATCCACAACTGGACCTGGCCATTGCGTCCGTGCTCTGCCCCGATGGGCATACCCAAGAGCGCGCGTTACTGGATGCGGTGCTCGACACGGTCGAGGCGAACGATGTCTGGATCGCTGATCGGAATCTTTGTGTCTCCAATTTTCTCTTCGAGAATTGGCGGTCGCTGACGCCGTGACGATCGGCGCCGCGTAACAGTTCGCCGGCTATTTGCTCCTCTTGGCGCAATAGAGTTGATCAATGAGTGCGATCACGGTCCGGGTCTTCCCCGCGCCGGTCGCCATGACCAACAGCACCTTGCGCAGGAAGTCCAGCTCGAAAGCGTCATCGACACGGCGGATGCTGCGTTTGACCTCGATGATCGCCAACGGCCGGCCATCATCGCCCCAGAGCACATAGTCGACGTAGCCCTGGCCCTGCTCGTTCGGCATCCCGGTGACCGGAAACTCCCGTTCCCGTGCCTGATCCAGTGACCAGCCGGCCTCCTGGAGCAGCAAATCGACGAATGCGTCCCGCGTCTCGATCTCGTTATAATCGTGATCGTCCGGTATTCGATGCTGACGTGCCGCGCGATCAGCCCGGTAACCCGGCATCCTAGCTCTTCTCGTTCCCACGCTCCAGAGACTGTGCAAGTATTCGCTCCGAACCCGAAAACATCGCGATGCCGTAGGTTGGGGTGAGGAACGAACCCCAACAATTCAGCGCTTTACGTTTGGCTGTTGCTTGCTTCGACCGCCGGAACGGTTCGGGGCCAGGCGAACACCAGACCGCGATTAATGGCATTCGGACATAGCGGATCTGCCAGAACATGAGTCGGCGATCTTGGCCCTACACCGCCTCGCGCAGGTGCATGTCCACATGGATGTCGGCGAAGGGACAGACGATGCCGCCGCGTTCCGTACGTTCCACCAGACCCAAATCCGCGAGGGCGGAAACGTCTTCATGGACGCGCTTCACGTCGCGAGCGGCTCGGCGCGCCAACTCGCGCTCCGACATCTCCTCCGTCCCTTGCAGCAGGCGCAGCAAGGCCCATCGGCGCTCGGTCAACTTGCCGAAGAAGGCGCCAGGGGTCTCGAAGTTAAGGGTTTCGCCCCGGTAAGCCGTCGCACCGAATGCCTCTCGCGCAGCAACGCGCAGGGCACCCTGCCAATCGGCATTGACGGTGATGGTCAGTGTTCGCTCTGCCATGTCTCCACCTCCCGGATGAAGTCGTCGATCAGTCGATCGACATGCAGTCCGGCCGCTCCAGCGGCCCGAATGTCTCGCGCCTCGTCCTTTATGCCGCGACGCTGGAGCGTCGCGACTTGCTCCCACGCTGAAGCGTGGGAGTCAGAGAAGGCTGCTCAAGAATTCACTGTAGGCTGAACTGAGGCACGAAGCCCAGCGAGGGCAGGCACCGAACCTGCTGGTTATTGGGCATCCTGCGTCGGCCCAACCGTGCTCGGCCCGCTGCACGTGCTCGTAGACCGGGCGAACTCTGGCTTGAGAAACGAGAACTGGGGTATGGGCGTGGCCGGTCTTCAGCGACTGGTAACCGGATAGAGGCGTATCTGGTCATCGAATTGCTCAAACAGCCCGAGCTCGGAATCCGGTAAGGGGGTGTCGAAGTCATCCGACACCTGAATCTCGCCGGCGCAGAGGCCATAAGGCCGCGGCTCGACCGCTGAGGGCGAGCGTGCCTTGAGGAATTCCGCGAAATCGAGCACTTCCGCCTGCCTGTTGGGGGGCAGTCCGCGCAGGGCGGCGATGACCTTTTCCTCGGTGCGCATGGTTCACCTCTGGTCTCAAGGGCATTGGGCGAGACTCATAGCCTAACCGATCTCAACGCGCCCGGTGTTCCGCACTCCCCTAGCGAGCGGGACCTGCAACCGATCGTTGGGGTTCCTTCGTCACCCCAACGGGCATGATCGCCGCGCTCACCCCCTCCCATGAAAGTCGGGAACACATTAAAAACTATTTCGTCAGCCGGCGGCTCAACTTTCTGCATGCGGCGGACTTCGCTGGCCGCGTTGGTGCTGGTGAGACCGAGCTCGGCGGCGACCGGGGAAGGCATGTCGAGTTCGATGTGCAGATCTGGCATTGCTGGGGCTCCGAATGATGCGGATCGCTGCGTACTGGCGAGCGCCTTGCTGCTCGGATTATCGCAGCATCTCCTCCAGCCGCGTCAATCCGGTCGAAATCTCCGGCTCGATCTCCCGCAACTCCCGAATGATATCCGCCGGCGCATCATGCTCCACCTGCACATGCTCCACCTCCCGATACCGGTTGAGCGACAAGTCATAGGTTCCGCTGGCCGCGATCTCGGCCTTGGGCACGCAGAAGCTCTGTGCCGTGCGCGGGCGCTCGCGCTCGGCTCCGTCACGCTCCCGCCAGCGCCGCAGGACGTCGGGCAGGTTGTTCTTGACATAGTCCTCGTCCGTCAGCGGCTCGCGCGGGGTCGGGCCGAGCTTATCGGCCGGCAGGAGCGGGTTGCGCTTGTCGTCTAGCGAGTAGCCGACGGCCTGTAAGTCGTAGAACCAAACCTGATCGGTGCCGCCGACGCCGGTCTTGGTGAACCACAGGATGGCGGTGGAGACGCCGGCATAGGGGCGGAAGACGCCGGAAGGGAGTTTCACCACGGCATCGAGCTTGTGGTCCTACACCAGCATCCGCCGCAGTGCCTGATGGGCCTTGGATGAGCCGAACAGCACGCCGTCCGGGACGATCACGCAAGCCCGTCCGCCGATCTTGAGCAGCCGCAGGAAAAAAGTGGCGCCGCAGTTTCGGGTCGACCTGATTCCTGATGTCACCTGTCAGCACCGGTGCCGAACCTCGCTGTGTCTTCGTATGGATGGATTCTGATGTGCGGTTATCTCGCTCGACGCCGATCCTCAACCCGCCACCGTGAGATTACGGCACCGCGTTTCCCGCACGAAGAGCGCCGCGATCAGACCCAGCAGGGCGAAGCCGGCGGAGAGCCAGAGGCCGTTGTGGTAGTCGCCGAGGGCATAGCGGCGCACGCCGTCGACCAGGGTGCCGTCCCAGGTCAGGTCCATGGCCCAGCCGAAGGCCGGCTGCATGATGGCCGCGCCCAGGAAGAGCCCGGTATTGACGAGCGCGATGGCCATGCCGGCGACGCCGGGCGCGACCACCTCCTTGGCCGCGGCATAACCCACCACGAAGCCCCCGCCGGAGAACCCGAGTACGGCATAGAGCAGGAAACCGCTCCAGCCCGGGCCCCAAGGCACGAGGATGAGTGCCAGCCAGGCCAGCACCGAGAGCGCGGTGGTGGCGATCAGCACCGGCTTGCGGCGCCCCAACCAGTCGGAGAGTGAGCCCATCGCCAGACACCCCAGGGCGAATCCGGCCAAAGCCGCGGTGGTATAGAGCGAGGCGGCGGTGCGGTCCAGCCCGAAGGTGTCGCGCATCAGCGGCACGCCCCAGAGCCCGGCGAAGGCGAAGAAACTGCCGGTGATTCCGAACATGAGAAAAAAGCTGGGCCAGACCGCACGGGTGACGAACACCCCGTGCAGGTCGATCACCCAGTGACGGTGACGCTCCGGGTGCGAGACCAGACCCTCCAGTTCGCGCACCGAGGGCAAACCCGCGTCCTCCGGCCGGCTGCGCACGAAGAGCCAGGTGAGCAGCGCATTGAACAGCGACAGCGCGCCGATGCCGACGAAGACCCCGCGCCAGGAGGTGACATCCAGCAGCAGCGCCAGCGGCCCGGCGGCCAGGATGGAGCCCAGATTTCCAAGCAGCAGGGTGATGCCGCTGAGGAATCCGAAATTGCGTTCAGAGAACCATTGGGTGTTGGAGCGCATCAGGCCGACGAAGACCACCGAGACGCCGAGCCCCACCAGGAACCGGCCACTGGAGGCAACCGCGAACGTCTCGGCCAACCCGAACAGGATTGACCCGACCCCGGCAATCAGGCACCCCAGGGTGACGCTGATGCGTGCCCCCAGGGTGTCCGCCAGCACACCGGCGGGAATCTGCATGGCGGTGTAGATGTAGTAGTACATGGCCGCCAGCGAACCCAAGGCCGCCCCGCTGGTCTGGAAGGTGGCCATCAGCTCGCTCGCCACGACCCCGGGGGCCATGCGGTGGAAGTACACCAGCATGTAGGCCAGGATCAGGATGGCGTAGGTACTCCACCGCAGGCGCTGGAAGCGCCGCCATTGCGCGGGGTCAATCGTCATGGTGTGTTCCCGGATGCGTGTATGGGGCGGGCTGCGACCAGAGCGATGCCCGCCAGGGGTTGCGCTCTTATGGTACAGGAGCGGATGCGGCCCGGCTGCGCGCGTGGGTCCAAGTCCACCGACATTGGACGCGCCGCGGATCCGCTTGTAGGGGCGACTTCAGTCGCCCCCACCCGTCGGCAATCACCTAATCGGCCCTGACCGCGCCCAGCAGTGGTCCGGCGCGCAGCCGTTTGGAGATGGCGTACTCGTCATCGGTCATTTGACTGCCGACGATGTTGCGCAACTGTTCCGCGTCGCGGTCGCCCTGGGCCACGGCCAGCGACAGCCAATAGTGTGACTGCGCCAGATCGATCTCCACGCCGCGGCCCTCCGCGTAGATGAGCCCCATGGCGTACTGGGCGTCCATCTCCCCGGCGCGCGCCCGGTCCCGGATCAGCGGCACCTTGGACGGATCATTTCGCAGCAGGATCAAGTCTTTGAGATAGCTCTTGTCAGCCATGGCGCGCCCTTCCGGATTGAGAGTCAAACCGCGCCGTCAGGGTCCGCGTAGGCGGCGAGCAGCCGGTCGTAGTCATCGAATCCGAGCATAGCACGCAGGGTCGCGAAGTCGGTCAGGCGCGGCGGGGTGCGGCCGGCGGCCAGGTCCCCCAGGGCGTCGCGCATGGCCGCGACGGCTGCGGCGAGCAGTGTGAGCGGATAGGCGGCGATGCGATAGCCCAGGTCAGCCAGGCGCACCGGCGGGAGTATCGGCGTGATCCCGCCCTCCAGCATGTTCGCCATTTTGATTCCGGGGACCTCCCGGCAGAACCGCGCCATCTCGGCGACGTCGCGCGGCGCTTCCAGGAACAGGATGTCGGCACCCAGGTCGGCAAAGGCCTGCATCCGCCAGATGGCCTCGTCCAGTCCCAGCGCGCTGCGCGCATCGGTGCGGGCCAGGATCAGGCAGCCGGCCCCGGCGTCCCGAGCATCCACCGCGGCGCGGATGCGGGCCAGCGCGGCAGGCCGTCCGACGACCTCTTTGACGCCGGTATGACCGCAACGCTTGGGGGCGAGCTGATCCTCGATCATGACCCCGGCAAAGCCGGCCAGGCCGAACTGCTCCAGAGTCCGCCGGACGTTCGCCGGGTTGCCGTGGCCGGTATCGCCGTCACCGATGACGGGGAGCGTCACCGCCTGACAGATGGCGCGGCCCTGATCCAGCATCTCGGTGACGGTGATGAGCCCGGTGTCCGGCAAACCCAGACGCGCCGCCGAGACGGCGAAACCGCTCATGAACGTCAGCGGGAAACCTGCCTGCTCGATCAGCCGCGCCGAGAGCGCGTCGAAGCAGCAGGGCATGGTCAGGAAGGCGTCGTCCGCGAGCAGGGCGCGCAGACGCGCGGGCGGACTGGCTGAGGACGGCAGATCGGGCGTCGACGACCGCATCGGTGTGCTAAAACAGTAGATAAGGCGGGTACTCCCGCCTTTTCTGGTTCAGTCCGCGACCCACTCGCCGAAGTTGTCGGTGGACTTCTCTTCCCCGTCGCTGTAACCGGCCTCATAGGCCTCGGTCAGGCGCTGCTCTTCCCGCTTGGGGTTCTGGAGAAAACCACACTGCCAACCCTGGATATACTCGTCATCGACGCCCATCTGTTCCATCTTGGTCACGGCATCGTAGTAGAACTGGTTCATTTCCGGTCTCCGGGCATTTTGTTTTGGAATCCCCTGTGATCGCCGCCAGTCCTCCGAGCGGGCGCGGGGACGAGAAGGGCAATTAGAATACAGCGGTTTTCTAATAGAAGACAAGACACCGACCGCCGCCCGCGGCGACCCGCGTCCTGTCCGCTTGTGAAATCCGCAGACCAAACCCACTCTTATCTGTGCCTGGCGACCGTTCGTCCCCGGCCCCAAGAGGAACCAGACCCGCCATGCGTCCAGCCCTGTTGCTTCGCGTCCTGGAGCGCGAGTTTGCGAGCACCCCCGATGGTCACCACACACCCGTCATGCTGTGGGGGCCGCCGGGCGTCGGCAAATCCCAGATGGTGGCCCAGATCGCCGGGCGCCATCAGGTGCCGCTGATCGACATCCGCCTGTCGCAGATGGAGCCGAGCGATCTGCGCGGCATCCCCTTCCGGGTGGAGAACCGGGTGGAGTGGGCGATCCCGGCGCTGCTGCCCGATGCCGCGCGCCACGGCCCGGCCGGCATTCTGTTTCTCGATGAGATCACCTCGGCCCCGCCGGCGGTATCGGCCGCCGCCTACCAACTGATCCTCGACCGTCGTCTGGGCGAGTACCAGGTGCCGGCGCATTGGGCGATCTTCGCCGCCGGCAATCGCCAGGGTGATCGCGGCGTGACTTACAGCATGCCGGCGCCGCTGGCCAACCGCTTCTCGCACTTCGAGGTCGAGACCCACTTGGACGACTGGGTGGCCTGGGCCTATCGCAGCGGCATCGACGAGCGGGTGATCGGCTTCCTGCGCTTTCGCCCGGAGTTGCTGTTCGACTTCGATCCGGCCCATAACCCGGTGGCCTTCCCCTCGCCCCGCTCCTGGGAATTCGCCCATCGCGGCCTCAAAAAGTTCGAGGACCATTCGGAACTGCTGCAAGGGACCTTACAGGCCTGTGTCGGACCCGCCGCCGGGATTGAACTCACGGCCTTCATCAACAGCCTGGACCAGATGCCGGACCTGGACGCCATCGTCAACGGCGACCCGGTGCCGGTCCCGCGCGAGATCGACCTCCAGTATGCGGTGGCCGCCGCCCTCGTCGGCCGAGCCATCCGCGCCCAGGACAGCGACCGCCGCGATCAGACCATCGGCAACATTCTGCACTATGCCAATCGGTTCCCGGCCCGCGAACTGGGCGTCATGCTGGTGTCCGACCTGCACCGCGCCATCGGCAACCGGGTGTTCGAGGTGCCCGCCTTTGCCGACTGGGCGCAGGCGGTGGCGGATGTCATGCTTTTTGAATGAAATGCCGCCAACCCCCATCGAAACCAAGCTGGCCGCGGCGCGCACGCGGTTGATCCTGGACAAGCCGTTCCTGGGAGCCTTGGTGCTGCGTCTGCCGATGCACGCGGCCGCCACGGACTGGTGCAAAACCACCGCCACCGACGCCCGTGCCTTCTATTACAACCCCGATTACATCGCGGCACTGACCCTGGATCAGACGCAGTTCATCCTCGCTCATGAAGCGCTGCATTGTGCCCTCTCCCATTTCGCCCGCCGTCGGCATCGCCTGCGTCACCGCTGGGATCTGGCCTGCGACTACGCGGTCAACCCGCTGCTGATCGCCGATGGACTGACGCCGCCGCCGGGGGCCTTGGTCATGCCGATGTACAAGGGGATGACGGCGGAGGAAATCTATCCGCTGATCGGCGAACAGGATCAATCCGAGACGCTGGACACCCACGCGTACGACCAGGACGATCAGAACCCGCGCGGTCGCGGCCAGCAGAGCGGCTTGACTGAAAAAGACCTGGACCAGCGGCCACCGCAACAGCAGCCCGCCGCCGGCGAGCCGGATCAGGGCGGCGCACGCAACGCCCAGCCCGCACCGGGCGGCGGAGCCGGCGCGCCCCAGCCACTGACGCCCGACGAACAGGACACCCTCGCGGTGCAGTGGCAGCAGCGCCTGGCCGGCGCCGCGCAGCAGGCCATGCAGGCCGGCAAACTCGGCGGCGAACTCGCACGGATGATCGACCACCTGCTCCAGCCGCAATTGCCCTGGCGGATGCTGCTCGCGCGCTACCTGAGTGCGACCGCCCGTGACGACTTCAGCTATGCCCGTCCGTCGCGCCGGGAGGGCGACTTCATCCTCCCCAGCCTGCGCAGCCAGCAGTTGGACCTGATCATCGCCATCGACACCTCCGGCTCCATCAAAGACCAGGAACTGGAAGAGTTCATTAATGAGATCGACGCCCTGAAAGGCCAGGTGCGCGCCCGCGTGACCCTGCTGCCCTGCGACGCCGCCCTGTGCGCGGGCGCGCCCTTCCGCTACGAGCCCTGGGAGCAAGTCGTTCGCCCGACCGCGATTCAGGGCGGCGGCGGGACCAGCTTCGTCCCGGTCTTCCGGTGGGTGGCCACGGCGGGTATCCAGCCGGATTTGCTGGTCTACTTCACCGACGCCGAGGGCGAATTCCCCAAGCAGGAACCGCCTTACCCGGTCATCTGGCTGGTCAAGGGTCAGTCAAAGGTGCCCTGGGGACAGCGGATTCAGTTGAACTAAACCGCGCCCAGCGCGGTATGCGATGTGATTGGATGGGATCGGCCCCGGCAGACTCGACAATTGCTGGAGCTGGCGCGGTTTATATAGCCATCGGACGTGATAACCGGACGTAGGGGCGGGTTTCAAACCCGCCCCTACACCAAGGCTCTGTCCGGATATCAGGTACGAACGCTATAGCTGTCGGACGTGATAGCCGGACGTAGCGGCGGGTTTTAAACCCGCCCCTACACGAGTGTCTGTCCGGACATCAGGTACGAGGGCTATAAAGCCTCGGCCGCCGGCTTTCTTGTGGCCGGCGGGACTCCGATCAAGGCCCCCTGAGGCTACCGCCCACAGGCGGCGCCCGAAACCCGCGGTCCAGTCCGCGGCGTAAACGCAGCGCTTCCAGTTCCCTCGCCTGCCGTAGCTGCAGCCCCAGCGCACGTGCGCCCTGCCCCGGCGGCAATGTGCCGGGATCGGCGGCGCGCGGTCGAGCCCGCGTGGCCTGGTCGCGCTCACGCTGCTGATCCTGAAGTGTACCGCGCAGCCGCAACCGTTCCTGCTGCGCCTGAATCTCAAGCTGTTGCGACTGCGGTGGTGTCATGGGTTCGGCCTGACGGCGCACCGCCCGCTGATCCTGTTCGAGCTGTAACCAGCCTCCCGCCGCCTGTTGGCGACCGGCCGCGGCGGCCCGCGCGTTGAGTGCAGGCTCTGCGGCCAAAAGAATCGCCGTGAAGCCGATTCCTGCCAAAGTCACTATCGCCACAACAAACAATTGCATAAACATCGCCTTCGCACCTGATATCCAGACCTCGCCTTGAGTCGGAGCGGGTTGCCCGATCGCGGCGCTGCGGCACGCGTAAAATCACTGGTCTTTTTTCAGACTAATTGATCTGAATTCGGTTACAAGATCGAAAAATTCAGCCATGATTAGCTCCGATGTGGTCCGACATGGATGACGAATCGCGTTAGTAAACAAGCAATAACTGATCTTCTGAGTAATCGCCGATCGAGCGTCGGCGAGGCACGGACTGTCCCGACGACCAGAATCAGTGAATCAACAACAACGGGCCCATACAAGGGCGGAGGATTGACCCATGCTCAACCTGCAAATCGCCGGACGCCACCTGAACAAAAATGGTTACCTGGCCTGCTTCGATGACTGGGACCGCGACCTGGCATTGACGCTTGCCGCCGAGGAAGGACTGAAACTCACCGAGCGTCATTGGCGCGTGATCGAGTTCCTGCGTGACTATTACGCGACGCATGAGATCCCCCCCTCGCCGCGGGTGGTCATCAAGAGCATCGGCGCCGGGATCTCGGAGCACATCCCCTGCACCCGCAAACACCTGGAAGCCTTGTTTCCCAACGGCGGCTGCCGGCAGGCCTGCCGCATCGCCGGGTTACCCGACTACTACTGTCACGGCTGCTGAACGGACAGTTCAGCGATATCCGTCAGCGGCAGCGCGCAGTGGGTGCCGCGACAGCGATAGGCGCGGGGTCCGGCGCCCGGCACCAGACCGGCCAGGGCGCCGGGCAGGTCGGTCTCGGTCGTCGGGATGGCAAACAGCATCCGCCGCGGCTGATACCCCTGCCGGGCCGCGGTTTGCCAGTCATCCAGCAGGTCTGCGTCGGCGCGGATGATCAGTATCTCGGGTGGGTCGAGCGACTCGTCCAGCGCCAACAATAAGGTGGCATGGGCGTAAGGCAGACCGCGGATCGCCGCGGCCGCCAGTTTGAGGGTTCCGGTCGCGGCGTCCAGGTAACGCGGTTCGCCGAGCAGATGCCCCAGGCGCTGTAAGGCGTGAGCGGCGATGCCGTTGCCGGAGGGCAGTGACTCGTCTGCCAGGGGTTTGGGGCGATGGATCAGCGGCTCGTGGTCGCGGCCGGTGAACCAGAAACCGCCGGCCTGGGTATCATGGAACTGATCGAGCAGAACCTCAGCCAAAGCCACTGCAAAATCAAGGTCCGCCCTGGACCACCGGGTCTGGAGCAGTTCCAGCACGGCATCCAACAGGTTCGCATAGTCGTCCAGATAGGCATTCAGGTGGGCGATGCCGTCTTTACAGGTCGCGAGCAGGCGTCCGTTCTGCCACAGCGTACGACGGATGAAGCCCAGGGCCGCCTGCGCGGACTCCAGATAGTCCGGCCGCTCCAGCACCCGCCCGGCCCGGGCCATGGCTTTGATGGTGAGTGCATTCCAGGCGGTCAGCACCTTCTCGTCGCGGTCGGGGCGCACCCGCCGCTCACGCTCGGCAAAGAGCGTAGCACGGGCACTGGCGAGCAGGGCCGCGACCTGTGCCGACGCCAGCCCCAGGCACCGCGCTGCCTCGACCGGCGTCTGATATCCGTGCAGATGCCACTGGCCCTCGAAGTTAGCCGGTTGATCGAGTCCGTAGACGATCGCGAACGGCTCATACTCGGCCGGGGTGAGCAAGATCCTCACCTGCTCCCGATCCCAGACATAGAAACGTCCCTCATGGCCCTCGCTGTCCGCGTCCAGGCTGGAGTAATAGCCGCCCTGCGGTGACTGCATCTCGCGCATCAGCCAGTTCGCCGTGGCCTCGGCCGCCTCGCGGAACAGGTTGTCACCGGTGCCGGCGTAGGCATCACAGCACAGGGCGAGCAGCGGGCCGTTGTCGTAGAGCATCTTCTCGAAGTGCGGGATCTCCCAGCGGTCATCGACCGAATAACGGCAGAAACCTCCTCCGAGCTGATCGTTGATCCCGCCGCGAATCATGCGCTCCAGGGTGAAGACGGCCATCCGCAGCGAACGCCCGTCAGGCGTACCCGCCGCGATGGTGCGGGCGTGATGCTGCAGCAACAACTCCAGGTTAGTGGCATGAGGGAACTTGGGCGCGCGGCCGAAACCACCGTCTTGCTCATCGAAGCTCTCCGCGAGCTGCGTCAGTGCGGCGTCCAGCACCTCCGTCCCCGGCAGCTCCGCGTCAGCCGCGGGTTCCAACCGGCCGAGGGCTTCCGTCAGGTCCGCGGCCTGGGCGCTGATGGCCGCTTGTTGCTCGCGCCAGGCGCGTGCCACCCCGTTCAGGAGCTGGCTGAACGCGGGCAGGCCGTGCCGCGGCTCGCGCGGGAAATAGGTCCCGGCAAAGATGGGCAGGTGGGTATCCGGGGTCAGGAAGACCGTCAACGGCCAGCCGCCGGAGCGGCGGGCCATCAACTGATGCGCGGTCTGGTAGACCCGGTCCAAATCCGGCCGCTCCTCGCGGTCGACCTTGATGTTCACGAACAGGCGGTTCATCAAGTCCGCGGTGGCCTGGTCCTCGAACGACTCGTGGGCCATCACATGACACCAATGGCAGGCCGAGTAACCGATGGACAGCAGGATCGGTCGGTCCTGCTCCCGCGCCACGGCCAGGGCCTCCGGACACCAAGGCCACCAATCGACCGGGTTATGGGCGTGCTGCCGGAGATAAGGACTGGTGGCCTTGGCAAGCCGGTTGGCGGGACCCGCGGACGGTGAGTTGGTCATGGAGGGTGCCTCTAACTGGGGTTGTGGCTGTTGGGCATGCAGCGACGCTAGGGGCCTCGATCATTAATCCGGGCAGATCCCAGCCGGCACTCGTCGC
>NZ_CAIZIZ010000452.1 GCF_903933125.1 uncultured Lamprocystis sp.
TCGTCGTTCATGACCTCTATCTTATATTCGTGGGTACCGTAGGTTCCACCGGAGAAGTGGTCAGTAAACGACACATCCAGCGCCCCAACTTGGCCGGGGGTGATGCGGTACCAATCGACATCCGCGGCAGTGGACAACTGCCCCTCGTTGGTGCGTCCCAGGGCGATGGGATCGGCGTCGGTACGCCAATCGTTGCGCTCTGATTCGTAGTCTTGGCTGGTAAGTACTTCAAGTGAAATATTTGTAGGCGCCAATAATTGCAAAGCATTGATTTAAAAGAAAGATAAATAATTAAGCGCTCATAGCGAATATATTGATGTACTTATCGGCCTGACGCACCGTCAGGGTGAACTGGCCGTTCAGGACGTTGAAGACCTCGCGGGTATCCCCGGTATTGGTCAGACGGATGCTATGCGCGGTCGGGCCGACTACACCGACCCGAAAGGTTTCGTCGCCATTGATCCGAAAGGATTCCAGTGGGGTCTGGCTGGCATCCATGACATCGACCCGGTAGGTCTTGTCCTCGCCAGAGTCCCCGTAAAGCCACGCCAGATCAAGCTCCAATTGAATGGCACCCTTCATCGCCGGGGTGATGGTGTAGCTGATGCTGGACCCGATCTCCCCCACCTGACCGCGCAGGACCAGGGGGGCGTCGAGGCTGAGGGTATTGGCCCCGCCCTGGGTGTTTCCCGCCCCGCTGCCCCCCGTTCCACTGCCTGGGACAATGGCGATGGCGCTCGGGTCGCTGCCGGAGGCCGGTGCAGTCATCCGGAACCAATCATCAGACCCATTGGCGAGGAGTGCGGACCAGACAGAGGTCAGGGCGAAGGGGTTGCCGAAGACGACACCGTTCTTATCGGCCAGATAGAGTGATTCCAGTGCGTTGGCGGTATTGGCCTGATTCTTGACAATAACGCGCCCCTCATCGTCGTCATCGAGGGTGAGGTCGATGTCGAGATCGATCCACAGGTCCGAGCCTACGGCGCGGAAACTCAGATCCTCCAGACCATTCAAGTTCATCTGACCGTCGTCCCAGAGATACAGGCGATCCAGCGCCCCGGCCTCATCGAAGAGGGTATAGGTGGGGACATCGAGCGAAATCAGCGCATCGTAATCGACCCGCCGGACGTTGTAGCTGTCATTGCCGGTACCACCGCGCAGCAGGTCGCCGCCGTCGGCGGCATAGAGCACGTCGTCCCCGGCCTCGCCGTAGATCTGATCCATGCCCAGCCCGCCGTCGAGGGTATCGTTGCCACTGCCGCCGAAGAGTGCATTGGCGGCGGCATTGCCTTGAATGCGATTGGCCAGCGCATTTCCAGTACCATCAAGGGCGGCATCGAAGGCGAGAAAGGCCGAGTCCGGGGACAGGGTGAGGTCCTCGGTCTCGGCGGCAAGGCGGTAGGAGACCGTCGCGTAGACCTGATCGCGGCCGGCATTGGCGCGCTCGACGATGATGTCGCCGGCGTGATCGACATAATAGGTGTCGTTGCCGGTCCCGCCGTAGAGTGTATCGGCGTCGCTGTCACCCAGACCATCGGCCCGACCCAGGATGTCATTCCCTATTCCGCCAAAGGCGATGGGGAAATCGTAGGCGGGGATGTCGTCGTATACGTCCTCGTTGCCGGTGCCGATGGTCCACCCCAGCTCGGCACTGCCATCGATCGGCATCAGGAGTCGTTGTCCCCCGCTGGGGATATCAAAACCCTGACCATTATGGTCCTGAGGACTTGCCTGGAGTTGGCTATCGAGAAAGCGGGCGATGGCGAGATAGCGGTCCTTGCCGTGGTGAGCAAGCTGGTAATCGGAACTCCAGGCGCTGCTGTCTTGGACATGGACGGTATTGCCGGTCTTGGTCAACAGGTCCGCAATCGGGTCGGTCGTCGCCTCAAGTTGGATGACACGGTCGTCGTGGCCTGGAAAAAAATCGCCTATCACCCAGTCATCATTGAAGCCGGGGGCGCCAAAGGTGTAAGCCCGGTAACTCGCGGTGGCGGTGTCGGGGTGGCTGGGGGCGTTGCCGAGGCCCAGCAGGTAGGCTTGCGCCAGGGCGCCGCCCAGGCTGTGGCCGACCACATAGACCTGACGGATACCATTCAATGGATTCGCGACATAGCCATCGACGGCCGTGAGAAGCGGGCGCAGTGCATCAAACGCCGGGTTCATGTTAATGATGTCGGAGGCCCAATCGACCCAATCGTCCGACCCGGTCAACGAGAGCACCAGGGTATCGGCACAGCGGGCGACGAAGGCAGACGCAAAATCGATCCCGGTGGGTGCGTACTTGTAATAGCCGTTGCTATAGGTGATGGCGGTCTCATCTGCCGCGACGGTGAAGTTAGGGGGCTCCCACTTGCCCGTGGCCAGCAGGGCGGCGCGCACCGAGTTGCCGAGGGTATCCTCGTAAGCAGCCACGGCAAACTCGGCCATGGTCGACCACAGCTTGTTAGTGATGAGGGTGTTGAAGCTCGACAGACTCAGGGTCAGACGGTCGTCCGCCGGGGCCGCGAGTGCGGCGGTCTCAATGGTGCCGGCGGCGGACTCCAGGACCCAATCACCGCCAGCCCCGGTGAGATTGGTGGAGGCCGCCACGTCGGCGTCGGTGGCCTGGGCGAGGTCGGCGATGAAGGCTGCGCCGACCTCGCCTTGCGCGACGTTGCAGCCATACAGCAAGAGATCGCCGTCCGCGGTCAGGGCGCGACCGATCACGGCGAGGGCGGGTTGATAGCGGGCCAAGGTCGCCTGTGACAGGGTGGCGTTGCCCAGCGCCAGGCGCCCGCTGTCACCGTGACCAAGCATGTGGATGGCGTCGTAGGACGCCTGCGGCCTCGCGGCCAGGGTCGTGGCCAGTTGCTCGATACCATCGGTGTCGGCATCGAGGATGAGTAGTTGTGCTTGCGCCGGCAACTGCTCAGTCAGGGCACTGAGGTTCGGCAGGTCCCCCGCAAGGACATAGAGGATTCTGGGCGCTGGGGTCGGGACCCTGCTCGGTGACTCGGCGCTGATCACGGCGCGTGGTGCCAAGGCCGCAGGCGTGTTGGGTGGGTTGGCGTCCAGGGCGCCGGTCACTGCCGCGTCGGCGGGGGTCGAGGTGGCGGCGAGCAGGAGGTCCCGTTGGGTCCAGGTGGGCATGTTAAAGATCCCTCAAAGGCGCTAAGGCAATCCAGCCACGTTAAGGCAGGGGTTAAGGCATACGCTACCAGGCTCAGGGGTTTCCAGCAAACCTCCTAGCAGCCTGTCGGACTTGATGAGGTAACCGATTGAAGTTAAAGAGTTTCAGCTTTTTTGGCGCAAATTTTTTATCTTCTATAATCAAGTTCTTACGCTGCAAGTCCGACAAACTGCCAGGGCAGGGCGAACGTGCTTAAATTTTTACTTTGTGACAGGTTACCGCTCGATTGATCGGGTATCATCGCACTGATTCAGAGAAATACCCGTACGTTGATCGATCAATGAGGGGCCTTGGTCATCGTTTCGGCCACCCTGCAGCCGGAATGATGAGCAAGGCCCAATCAGGAGGGGCGCGCCACACGCTGGTCAGCGGCCCCGGTGCCATCTATGGAACACGCCGTCACGTCGCTCCCCGCCCCTGAGGGGGCAGTCCCCGCGGATGACACCGCGCTTACCAGCGGCCTGCTGTGCCTGGTCGCCATTGCCCGCCACCATGGCATGTCCACCTCCGAGGAGCAGATCCGCCGCGGCCATCTGCCGGTCTCGGGGCGCCCGACCACCCCGGTCGACGCGGTCCTGTCGGCCGCCCAGTCACTGGGGCTGAAGGTCCGCCGCACCCGCGGGGCCACCTGGGAGCGGCTGCGCGCCCTGCGCGAGACCTTCCCCGCCATCGCCATCCTCAAGAACGGCAACGCCGTGGTGGTGGTCGGTATCAAGGAGGCCGACGGCAGCGCGAGCCTGGCGGTGATGGACCCCCTGGCCCAACCGGCCAATGCCATCTTCCTGCTGGAACAGGCGCGCTTTCTGGAGGCCTGGGGTGGGGACCTGATCCTGCTCCGGCGGCTCTATCCGCTGCTGGATGACAAACAGCCCTTCAGCCTGCGCTGGTTCCTCCCGGAGTTGTTCCGCCAGCGCCAGTTCCTGCGCGATGTCGCCGTCAGTTCGCTCGTGCTGAACGTGCTCACCCTGGCGGTGCCGATCTTCATGCAATTGGTGATCGACAAGGTCATTGTCCACCAAGGTTATTCGACCCTCTTTGTCCTGGCCGGGGGGGTGGCCCTGGCGCTGGTGTTCGACGCCATCTTCAGTTTCCTGCGGCAGTACTTCCTGCTGCATGCCACCAACCGCATCGACATCCGCCTGGCGCAGAAGACCTTTTCGCACCTGCTCAAGCTACCCATCACCTATTTTGAGACCGGCACCGCCGGCGTCATCACCCGCCATATGCAGCAGGCGGAGAAGATCCGCCAGTTTCTGACCGGTCGGCTGTTCATGACCATCCTCGACGCCACCGTGCTGATCGTGTTGTTGCCGGTGCTCTTTTTCTACTCAGTGAAGCTCGCCGTCATCGTGCTGGTCTTCGCCAGTGTCATCGCCGGGGTGGTGTTCGCCCTGATCCCCACCTTCCGCACCCGCTTGCAGGCCCTGTATAACGCGGAGGCGGAACGCCAGGCGATGCTGGTCGAGACCATCGCCGGCATGCGCACGGTCAAATCCCTGGCGGTGGAACCGCAGCGCCGCCGCGACTGGGAGGACCGCTCCGCGCGCGCGGTGGACATGCATTTCCAGGTCGGCAAGATCTCCATGACGGCCCACACCCTCATGACCTTCCTGGAGCGGCTGATGATGGTCACGCTGATCGCCACGGGCGCCTATGCGGTCTTCGACGGGACCCTCACCATCGGCGCCTTGATCGCCTTCCAGATGCTGGCCGGACGGGTGGTCTCGCCCCTGGTACAGATCGTCGCCCTGGTCAACGAGTATCAGGAGACGGCGCTGTCGGTGCGGATGCTCGGCGAGATCATGAACCGCCCGGTGGAGGGCCTGCGCGAGTCCGGCGGCCTGGAGCCGCCCCTGCAAGGCAAGATCGAGTTCGACGGCGTCACCTTCCGCTACGCCCTCAATGCCCCGCCGGCCATCGACCGGCTGACCTTCACCCTGCCAGCCGGCAAGGTGGTCGGCATCGTCGGGCGCAGCGGCTCCGGCAAGACCACCCTCACCCGGCTGATCCAAGGCCTGTACCCGGTCCAGGAGGGGGTGATCCGCTTCGACGGGGTGGACATCCGCGAGATCGACCTGGCCCATCTGCGCCGGCACATCGGCGTGGTCTTGCAGGACAATTTCCTGTTCCGCGGCACGGTCCGGGAGAACATCGCCATCACCCAGCCCAGCGCCGCCTTCGAGGAGATCGTGGCCGCCGCCCGGGTGGCCGGGGCCGAGGAGTTCATCGAGCGGCTGCCCCAGGGCTACGACACCCTGCTGGATGAGAATGGCGCCAACCTCTCCGGCGGCCAGAAGCAACGCCTGGCCATCGCCCGCGCGCTGCTGCCGCAGCCGCGCATCCTGATCCTGGACGAGGCCGCCAGCGCCCTGGACCCCGAGTCCGAGGCGATCTTCCTCAATAATCTCAGCCAGATCGTCGCCGGGCGCACCGTCATCATCGTCTCCCACCGCATGTCCACCCTCACCCGGTCCGACGCCATCATGGTCTTGAACCGCGGGGTGATCGTCGATGCCGGGCCCCACGAGGCATTGATTAAACGCTGCGAGATCTACGCCCACCTGTGGCAGCAGCAGACCAGCCATCTATGACCATGGGCAAGCAACAAGACCACCTCCAAACCCTGCTTGGTGAATTTCTCCCCGACGCCCAGGCGATCGAGCAGCGGGACCCGCCGCGGTCCCGTCGGTTCACCCTCTATGCCCTACTGGCCCTGGTGATCACGGCCATCCTCTGGGCCAGCCTCTCGGAGATCGACAAGCTGGTCATCGCCCAGGGGCGCCTGGTCACGCCACTGCCCAACCTGGTGGTGCAACCCCTGGAGCCCGGCATCCTGAAATCCATCGAGGTGCGCGTTGGCCAGGTGGTGCGCCAGGGCGAGGTGCTGGCCACCCTGGACCCGACCTTTGCCACTGCCGACACCAGCCAGTTGACCTCGCGCCGGGATACCCTGGCCCTGGAGATCGACCGGCTGGAGGCGGAGCTCAGCGGCCACGCCGGGACCGGTGCCGCGGGCGACGCCCCGCAACGCCAACTCCAGGCCGACCTGCTGGCCGAACGCCAGGCCGGCTATGCCGCGCGCCTGCGCCAGTTCGAGGAGACCATCGCCGGCCTGCGCGCCTCCCTGGAGACCAACCGGCGCGATCAGCAGGCCCTGGCCCGCCAGGTCAAGTCCCTGGCCGATCTCGAGGCCATGCACCTGGCCCTGGAGAGCAAGCAGATGGGCTCCAAGGCCAACCTGTTGGAGGTCCAGACCCAGCGCCTGCAGGTGGAGCGCGACCACACCCTGGCCGTCAATCGCCAGGAGGAGATCACGCGCCAGATCAGCGCCAGCCAGGCCGAGCGTGAGACCTTCATCAAGAGCTGGCGCCAGGACGCCATGGAGAAGCTCTCCGCCGCCCGCCAGCAGCGCGATGAGAGCAATGAGCTACTCGCCAAGGCGCGGCGGCGCTCTGAGCTGGACACCCTCAGCGCCCCGGCCGACGCCATCGTCCTGGAACTGGGCAAACGCTCGGTCGGCTCCGTGGTGCAGGACGCCGAGCCGATGTTCGTCCTGGTGCCCTTGGATGCCCCGCTGGAGGCCGAGGTGGAGGTCAGCCCGGCCGATGTGGGCGAGATCCGCGTCGGCGACAGCGCCCGCATCAAGATCGACGCCTATCCCTTCCAGAAACACGGCACCATCACCGGCAAGGTGCTGAACGTCAGCGCCGACACCTTCAGCCGCCAGAATGCCATGGGCGGCCAGGGCTACTACTACCTGGCGCGCCTGCGCCTGGAAGACACCAAGCTGCAACATGTTCCGAGCCCCACCCGGCTATTGCCCGGCATGACCCTGACCGGGGAGATCATTACCGGTAAGCGCACAGTGATCTCCTATTTCCTGTATCCGGTGATTCGGGTGCTGGATGAGTCGTTGCGGGAGCGGTGAAGCGATTCACTTGCCCACCGCTGAACACGCGAGAAGACATCCCTTTTGACACTGCCGGTTGAACCATCAATAACGTTTACTCTAAGGTAAGGCCTTCATGATCAACGCACAAACCACACGCCTGTCCTTCGCTATCGACGATACCAGCATGTGGGGGCCGAACCAAGCCACCGCGGTCTCTTTTACTTTTGACCAACTCCAGTGGAACCGGTACGCGACCGGCAGCTATACAGCCTCCGTCCCATTTGCGCCCGATCCCACGCTGCATTATTCCCTCAATGCGAGCATCGGCCCCAGCTTTGCCGCATCGCTCAATACCGGAAGCATCGACATCCTCTACCCGATCGAAGTGGATGTGCGCACGCCGGATAGCGTACAAACCGGCACCACCTTCGTCGTCGACACCTCCGATTGGTCCGTCCTCAACGCCGCCCTGGATTCCGTTGCACCCTCCCTGTCGGCTCAGGCCAGCCTGAATTTCGAAGTCAACGCCAGTTACGGCCTCGATATCGGCGGCATCAACATCCCCTCTTTGCATAACGATCTGGTCAATATCGACTACAGCACTGTGTTGCTGGACACCAGCGCTTACAATTCCGGCAGCTACGATTTCGGCGGCATCCTCCAGGTCGGCTACAACTTGCCTACGGATCTCAACGCCCACGCCCAGTTGTCCGGGGCCACTGATCGCTATCTCCCCACCCTGAGCGCCAGCGCCCAACAGTCTGATTTTTTCCTGTATCTCAACGGCGATCTGGACAACCTCGCCCGTTACTATTATCCGGTCATTCCGCCCCTCGATGGACAACTCGACGGCAGCGTCTCCGTACCGCTGTTCGGTACCGCCACCGCGGCCCTGGATTACACCATCCTCGATGTCGATATCGCCGCCGGTATCAAACTCGCCCAGGCCTTTACCTTCGTCCCCACCGGCGTCAACGTGACCCTGACGGCAAGTACCGGTGAGATCCTCAGCGGCAGACTCGGGCAACAGTTTGAGTTTACCGCCCCGTCCGACGGGGCCGGCGAGATCACAATCGACGCCGCCTACACCCTCACCGGCCAATTGCGCAACCAATCCGGGTTCGTGGTCGGCGGTCAGCTCAGCGCGACCGCGATGGATTTCGGCCTGGAAACGAACCTCCTTGATGACCCCATCGACTGGGGGCCACTGGCCTCGGGGTCACTGCAAGTGGGTAGCCGCCCATTCTACCTGTACGACTCGATCTACAACGTCAATCTCGGCACCAGCTACGCCAGCTATACGATCACTTACGACCCGGAAGCCACGACCGACACCATTACCGCGCTACCGGCCGTCCAACAGGGCGGCGACGATCTCTATTATCTGCGCATCAGCGAGGCCAGCGGCAATTACGCCTATCTGAACGACGACGGCTACGATAGCCTGACCGTGAATGCCGACGGTACCGAGGGTGCCATCAGCTACAGCATCACCACCGAGGCCGGGAACGGGGACTTGGTCTGGGTCGATGCCAACAGCGGCTTGCTACAGATCCGGGACGCCTTGAATGCCGCGCCCGGTGCCCAGCGGACCCTCTCTGCATCCGAGGTCACGGCGCAATTCGACGGCACCATCGAGCAAGTCAATGTGATCGGCTCCAATGCCAATGACCTGTTGATAGCCATCGGTGGCACTACCTACTACGGGGGCGCCGGACAGGATACCTTCTATGCCGATTGGTCAGGAACTTCGGCGGCCATTACCTGGATCAATGATCCCACACGCTTTCAGACGATCAATGACGTTACGGTCTCCGGGCTGGAGCGACTGCTCCTCGTCACCGGGTCCGGCGACGATCTGTTGAGCAATCTGCTGGTCGCCACCGACGACACCCTCGTCACCGGGGCGGGCAACGACACCATCAACGCGGGTGACGGTCACGACGTCATCGATGCCGGTGTGGGTAACGATGCCATCAACGCGGGCGGCGGCAACGACTGGATCGACGGCGGAGCAGGCGATGACGCGATCAACGCCGGCACGGGCA
>NZ_CAIZIZ010000453.1 GCF_903933125.1 uncultured Lamprocystis sp.
GGTGCGCCGCACCAGTTGGGCGGCGGCGAATTTCGTCAACTCAACCGCAGACCCGGACGCCCTCGTTATTTCCCGCCAGGATTGGCAACGCGTGCTGAATCAACTGGCCTCGACTCCCTGAAATGGCCAAAGTCGAGTTTCCATCACGAGAGAGACGCTCGCCCAACACCGGCTGAACGACATACATCTCTCGCGGGCTCAAGAGAAGGCCGCCCAAACCAATGCCTGAGGTTCACGCGCCCATGTTTCGCTTCATCCACGCCGCCGATCTTCATTTGGACAGCCCACTCCAGGGACTGCAAGCGCATGATGGCGCGCCGCTGGATGTGCTTCGCGGCGCGACCCGGCGGGCATTCGAGAACCTGGTTCAGCTCGCGATCGACGAGCGAGTTGATTTCGTGGTCATTGCCGGTGACCTCTACGATGGCGATTGGAAAGACTACAGCACGGGTTTGTTCTTTCGAAGCCAGATGGCCCGGCTCAATGCCAGTGGCATTCCGGTCTACCTGATTGCTGGCAACCATGATGCCGCTTCGGTGATCACGAAGAAGCTCGGCCTTCCCGACAATGTGCGGGTATTTTCCACGCGCACCACGGAATCGTTCGAGGTGACCGGGCTGCCGGTGATCATTCATGGCCGTGGATTTCCCAATCGCGCCGTTCCCGAGAACCTGGCCCTGGACTATCCATCCGCCATGCCGGGCAAGTTCAATCTTGGCCTGCTGCACACCAGTTTGACGGGGCGCCCCGGCCACGCGACTTACGCGCCCTGTTCCGAGCAGGATCTGCGCAGTAAGGGCTACGGCTACTGGGCGTTGGGGCACGTTCATCAGCCCGAGGTGATCGGCAAAGACCCGTGGATTGTCTTCGCCGGCAACTGCCAGGGGCGGGATGCCCGCGAAACCGGGCCGCGTGGCTGCTGCCTGGTCAGTGTGAATGAAGTCCTCGAAGTCGAACGCATGGAACGGCGCACGCTGGATGTGGTGCGCTGGCAGAATGTGCTGGTGGTTTTGGACCAGGTGGACAAGGAAACCGAAGCGACTCAGCGCATTCGCGCCGCCCTCGCCGTTGCCGTGAAGATGGCCGAGGACCGCTTGTTGGCAGCCAGGATCACGTTGACTGGGGCAAGCACGCTGCACGGCAGCCTGCACCGGGAGGCTCAGCGCTGGAGGGCGGAGATTCTGGGGATCGCACAGGACTTTGGTGAGGCCGCTGTCTGGATCGAGCAGATCAAAGTGGCGACGTCACCGGTGTATGACCTCAGCCAGTTGGCGGAGCGCGACGGCCTGACGAAGATTGTGCTGGAAACGCTGGAGCAGGCGACCCACGACCTGGATGACTTGCCGGATGACATCGTCGAGATGCTCAATGTTCTGCCTTTGGAAGTGCGGGCCGAGGTGGAAGGGGAATGGAAGACGGACCAGCGTTCTGCGCTGATGGCGGATGTCCGTGCGATCATTTTGGATTCGCTTCAAACGGAAGGAGGAACGGTCGCATGAGATTCCAGCGACTGCGCATTCCCGCGTTTGGCCCGTTTACAAATCTGGATCTTTCGTTTCCCGCAGAGGACCGTGATCTGCACCTGATCTATGGCGAGAACGAAGCCGGCAAGAGTTCCCTGCTGAGAGCCATACGCGATCTTTTATTCGGCATTCACGGCCAATCCCCTGACAACTTCCTGCACGACTACAAGAATCTGTTGGTCCTGGGTGAGATTGAGAACCGGGCGGGTGAACGACTGATATTCCAACGCCGCAAGGGAAACAAAAATACCCTTTTGGACCGCGATGGAAATCCCCTGCCGGACAACGTCCTCGGGCCGTTCCTGGGCGGCATTGATCAAGCCTATTTTTCAGCGATGTTTGGCCTGGGCGGCAGAGAGCTCCGCGAGGGTGCCGCGCAACTGCTCAAGGGAGAAGGTGAAATCGGTAACGCACTGTTTTCCGCCAGCCTGGGCGGCACGCCCATCCAACGCGTCCTGGAGGCGCTGGTTGCGGGTTCCGAGCAGCTCTTCAAAGGCCGGGCAACCGCCAACGTGTCGATCAGACCGGCGGTGCATCGACATAAGGATCTTTTGAAGCAAAGCCGTGACGCCACCGTCAACGCCGACACTTGGGACCAGTTGGAAAGGGATTTGACGCAACAGGCTGCAACCCGAAAGCACCTCGAGGACGAGATCAACGAAATCGCGCGCGAGCTCACCTGGGTTGACCGGTGTGAGGATGCATTGCCGAGTGTCGGACGTTTGAGCGATGAAATGCGATCACTCAGCGAGCTTCCCCCACTGCCGGATGTCGCCAGTGATTTTGTCGAACGGACGCGATTGGTTCGCAGCGCCGTTGCTGGCTCCAGCGTTCGTGTTGAGACTCTCACCACCAAGATCGGCCAACTCGAGAGCCAGTTGGCCGGCTGTCCTATCTCCCCAAAGATCCTGGCTGACGCCGAAGCGCTGGACTTCTTGCATCAGGAGCTGGGGGCGTATCGCGAGCAGAAGAAAATGCTCGCGAAGCTGCGAGAAGAGCTGGCCGGCATCGAACCGATTTTGCGGGCGGGAATGAAGGGCTTGGGTGTCCATGGCGAGCTCGAATCGCTGGAGACCTTACGCCTGAGCAGTGCCATGCAGCTGAGTTGTGAAGAAGCTGCAAGCACCCTGCAGGACACGATGAAACAGCATTCCGAGAATGCGGCCACGGTGGAAGCGTTGCAGGTAGAGATTGAGAATGATAGGAACGAGTTGACCTTGCTGCCGGAAACAGACCTGACGCCTCTGCGAGAGGCCCTCGCGGAGGCTGCGGAGGCGACGGACGCCAACAAGACCCTGGCCGCAAGCCAGGCGGAGGTCGAGAACCTGATCCGCACGGTTGCCACTGAGCAGGCGCTGGTGCCTGGTACCCCAGAAGATGTGGATGCCGCCGCACGTCTGGCCGTTCCTTCACCGGCCACCATTCGCAAATTCCGTGAACAGTTTGACCGCCTGGAGCGCGAAATCGATCAAGCCGACAAGCTGGTCCGAGACGAGGAGCGGAAGATCAAGGCGTTGGAGGAGGAATTGCGCCGGTTGGAGCGGCGGGGCGCGTTGCCATCCGAGGAGTCCCTCGGACAAGCCAGGGGACATCGCGACCACGGTTGGCAATTGGTCCTTGCCGAATGGAAAGGGGACGGAGCGAAGGAACAGCTCGACCCCGATTCACCCCTGGAAGAAGCCTTCCCGCATGCGATTAGCAAGGCGGACAACATCGCCGACCAATTGCGACACGATGCCGAAGCCGTGGCCCAGGCTGAAGAAAAGCGCCTCCAGATCCGAGGCAGCCAGGAAACCATTATCGAGGTGACAGGGGCACTCGCTTCACACCGGGATGCGGTCGCTAAATACCAGGCGGCGTGGGAGGCGGAATGGGCGCCAAGCGGTATTCCACCCCGTTCGCCCGACGAGATGGAAGACTGGCGTGAAAACTGGGTTCGGTTCAGAGATACAGCCTCCAAGCTGAGAGAAGCCGAGGCTGCTTTCCGTGCCAAGGGCACAAAGGTGCAAACAGCCAGGGGTACGCTGGCGGCTGTGTTGACGGAGCCCCCCGAAAAATCGTTTTCCGTGCTGTTCGAGGCTGCCAGAGGCCGGGTCCAGCAAGGGGAGGAATCGACAGGGCAGCGCAACGCCATCGGGAAGCGCCTTGAAAAGCAGAAAAGGACCCTGACGGGCCTTGATCGAAAGTCTGCCGATCTGCTTGTTGCGGTCGAAGCGGCGGAGGCAAACTGGAAGTCGCGCTGTCGGACGGCGGGCTTGGCGGAAGACACGACTCCGGAATCAGGCCTGAGATTGCTTCAGGAACGGAAGGGGCTCGTCGCGAAGTTTGACACCTGGGGCAAACTGTCCGGGGACGCTGAGATCACTGCGGGCACTATCCGTCGATATGAGGTCAGTGTCGCGGAAAAAGCGGTCGCGCTCGGGATTGAAGCGGACCTGACGGAAGCGCAGGAGGCCGGCCTGTGGAAGGCGCTTTCGCAGGCCCGGAACGCGCAGGTAGAGCATGATCAATTGGTGACTCAGATGTCAGACGCGAACGCTGAGCTGGCGACCGCGAGACAAACGGAAACACAGGCGTTGCAAGTCCAGGAAGGGCTGATGCGATTGTCCAACCTGGAGAAGCCGGAACAACTGGAGCCGCTGCTCGCCAACCTGGAGAGGCGCAAGGGCATACAAGACCGGATCGACGGCCTGAGAGAAGCACTCAGCGCGCCCGCTCGGGGCCAAGGCGTGGATGAATTTATCGCTCTGGTTCAAGCCGAGAACGCTGATGACTTGCCGCAGCGCAAGGACAGCCTGGAGAGCCGGAAGACAGAAAAGACCCGGATCATGCAGGAAGTGCAGGCCGAGTTGATCAAGTTGAACCATGAAAAAGACAACCTGGAAAAGGCCGGGGACGCGGCCGCGGATTTTCGCCAGCAGGCGGAATCCGTAGCGGCGACTTTGAAGCAGGACGCTGCCCGATTCATCCGTCTGCGGTTGGCTGCACATTTCCTGCGGAATCAAATCGAACGCTTCCGGAAGGAAAACCAGGGGCCGCTGCTGGAAAAATCAGGGCAAGTGTTCAAGCAGATGACGCGAGGCGCCTTTGATGGTCTCGCGGCGGAATTCAACAACGAGGATGTCCCGGTGATGGTTGGCAGCAGGTTGGATGGGGCAACGGTGCCTGTGGAAGGAATGAGTGATGGATCGCGTGATCAGCTCTACCTCGCTCTTCGTCTTGCAGCGATGGATCGTTATCTGGAGGAGCATGAGCCGATGCCTCTCATCCTTGATGACTTGCTGATTACTTTCGATAATGAACGAGCCGGGGCGATTCTTCCGCAGCTCGCTGATCTCGCCAAGCGGACTCAGATATTCCTGTTTACGCATCATGAACATCTGGTTGAGCTCTGCCGCGAGACGGTGGGTGAGGGGCAGTTCAAGCTCCACCAACTCAGCAGCAGTTTTAATCGATCGGCCTGAAAATGCGCCACCCTAGATCATCTTCAGGCCAGGCCGCGCGATGTGGGACAGCGGCTTTGCGCCTGCCGCTGAATCAATTCCGGCCGTCAGAATCACGTGGGCAACAAGGTCATACCACATGAGTGAAACGGTCGCTCAGCACCTCGTCACTGCGCTTCGAACTGTTGCCCAAGCGTACGCCGCGGGCGATCAGGTCGCGCCTTGTGTCGTGCTCTGGACTGACCCCGAGCGCTTGTGGGAAGCGGTCATGCCCGAGCTGCAGACGATGCTGCCGGAGCTGTTTCTGCTCGGCGGTTACGTGCCGGGAAGGCGCACGGGGCCGGCGCTGTGGCTGCGCTGCATCGAGGCTCGCTTGGTGGAGGGTGCGCCGCCGGCGGGAACCACGTCGATTTTTTACTTGCCGGGCATCAGCCGCGAGCGGCTGCGTGCCGCCGAGGACTGCCCCCAGGAGCTGGCCGCCCTGGTGGAGTTGCAGTACCGAGGTGCAATGTGGCTGCATGTAAACGGCAAGGAATGGACACCTTATGCCTTTCTGGTTTCAAAACACGGCGGGCTCGACCTCGATGTGGTTAAGGATCAGGCGACGCTCGATGCGCTTGCGGGTGCATTGCCCTCGCTGCTGACGGAACCGATCACCCAGTTGCGGGGCCGGCGTCTGGATTCGGAGTTTTTCAACGCCTTGCTGGCGCCAGACGCGACCGGGCTGCTACTGCGCTGGCTGAGCGATCCGGAGGCGTTCAAACAAGCTCGCTCGGGCGCCGAATGGAAGGCCTTCTGCCAGCAGTGCAAGGCGGATGCCGGCTTCGATCCGGTCAAGGACGGCCCGCTGAAGGCGGCCGGATTGCTCGCTGCGCGTGTCAATAACTGGACTAAGGTCTGGAAGCGCTTTGCCGAGGCACCGGCGAATTATCCCGGGGTCGTCGAATGGCTGAAGCGCGCCGCCCCGAAAACCCAAGACATGTTCGATTCCGCCGAGGTCTGGCCGACCCTCAACGAGAGCGACGAGCGGAAGTTGCAGCAGGCGCTGGAGTCGCTGGTCGATCGCCCGCAGGATGAGGTGATCCGCCGGGTGGCTGAACTGGAAACGCAGCACGCAGAGCGGCGCGCTTACCCGTGGCAAAGACTCGGGCTCAGCCCTCTGGCAACGGCGTTGGGGCCGTTGGCGCAACTGGCAGTGCTGTGCCAGAGCGTGCCCGGAGCGCCCACTCCGGAAGCCTATGCAGCGTCTTATACCAGCGACGGCTGGCGCGTGGATGCCGCCGCCCTGGCGACCATGGCGGCCTGTGGCTCATCGGAGCAACATGGTGCCGTACTTGCGGCGCTGCGGGCGATGTATCTACCGTGGCTGGAAGCGACCGCCCGCCACCTGCAACAGCTCATTCACACGCATGGACAGTCGCTATCCAAACGGGCCAAACCCATCGAAGCGGCGGCGGGGCGGCTCGTCGTGTTTGCGGACGGACTGCGGATGGATGTGGCCCAGCAATTGGCCGAGAAGCTGGCGGCCGCGGGGATCGAATCCACGCAGGACTGGGAGTGGTCGACCATTCCGGCTGTGACAGCAACCGCCAAGCCCGCGGCGTCTCCCATCGCCGACGCTGTTCAGGGTGGCGACGCGAGCGATGAGTTCTCCACGCGTCTGGTTTCCACGGGGCAGATCCTGACACAGGAGCGTTTTGTGACCACCCTGAAAGACCGCGGGTGGCAGGTCCTTGGGTCGGACGAAACCGGAAACCCTGCCGGTTCAGCCTGGACCGAGGCCGGCGCGCTCGATCAGCGCGGTCACGCAGAGGGCTGGAAGCTCGCGCGCAGCGTCGAAGCGGAAATCCGCGATCTGGTCAGCCGGATCGGCGCACTGCTCAAGGCGGGCTGGACAGAGGTGGTGGTGGTGACCGATCACGGCTGGCTGCTGGTGCCAAATGGCCTGCCAAAGGTCGAACTGAAGGCGTGGTTGACGGAAACCCGCTGGAGTCGTTGCGCCGCGTTGAAGGCGGAGGCGCAGACCGATACGCTGGCGTTCAAGTGGCACTGGAACCCCTCGGTCATGATGGCCAGCCCGCCGGGAGCCGGCAGTTTCCGCGCCGGCATCGAGTATTCACATGGTGGCGTGTCGCTGCAGGAAATGGTGACCCCCGTGCTGCGCGTGACGGCCGCGCGACCGGCGGGCGCCTCGGCACGGTTGCTGGAGGCCAAGTGGACCGGGGCCAAATGCCGCCTGTTGGTCGGCGGAGATTGCAGCGGCGTACAGGTGGATGTCCGTACCAGCCAATCCGACGCCGACACCTCGCTGCTCACGGACAAGCAGGCGCGTGAAACCACTGCCGACGGCAGGGTGACGGTGTTTCTCGAAAACGATTCGGACATCGGCAGGCAGGCCGAAATCGTGCTGTTGGATACTTCCGGGCAGGTGATCGATGCCCTGCCCACCACGCTTGGACAATGACCTCATGAGCCAACAACTGGACGCCATCGATCGGATCGCGACCAACGCCTTTGAAGGCTACGTGGTGCGCAAGGACCTGGTGCGCAAGTTCAAGGGCCAATACCCGGTCCCCACTTATGTGGCCGAGTTTCTGCTGGGCCGCTATTGCGCCTCGGTGGACGAGGACGAAATCGCCGAAGGTCTCCAGATCGTCGAGCGCCAGCTCGGAGAAAAAACCATCCGCGCCGGCGAGCACGAGCTGTTCAAGGCGCGCGCCAAGGAAAAGGGGCATGTGAAGCTGATCGACATCATCACGGCGCGTCTGGATGCGGCCTCCGATTCCTTCGTGGCGACCCTGCCGAGCCTGCAATTGAAGGACGTGCGCATCGGCGAAGCGATGGTCCACGCCAACGAGCGCATGTTGACGGGGGGCTTCTATGCCGAGGTCGAACTCGCCTACGACCCGACCATCGCCCAGGAGAAGAATGGCCGCCCGTTCGGCATCGACTCGCTGCGCGAGATCCAGTTGTCCAAGCGCGACGTGCTGCCTGCGCTCTATCGGGGTCGGGAGGCGTTCGCCACGGAGGCGTGGACGGACTTCCTGATCCGCAGCATCGGCATGGAGCCGGAGCAACTCAGCCCCCGTGCGCGCGACATGATGCTGCTGCGCATGGTGCCGTTCGTGGAGCGAAACTACAACCTGGTGGAGCTCGGACCCCGCGGCACCGGCAAAAGCCACCTGTTTCAGCAGGTTTCTCCCTATGCGCACCTGATCTCGGGCGGCAAGGCGACGGTTGCGCGCATGTTTGTCAACAATGCCAGCGGTCAGCGCGGATTGGTCTGTCAGTACGACGTGGTCTGCTTCGATGAGATTTCCGGCGTCTCCTTCGACCAGAAAGACGGCGTGAACATCATGAAGGGCTACATGGAATCCGGCGAGTTCAGTCGCGGTAAGGAAAGCATCCGCGCCGATGGCGGCGTGGTCATGGTGGGCAACTTCGAGGTGGACGTGCAGCACCAGCAGCGGGTGGGTCACCTGTTCGGGCCACTGCCGCCCGAGATGCGTGACGACACCGCGTTCATGGACCGCATCCACGCCTATCTGCCCGGCTGGGACCTGCCAAAGGTCAACCGCGATCTTCTGACCAATCACTTCGGGCTGGTCAGCGACTTTCTGTCCGAATGCTGGAATCAGTTGCGGCGCCAGAGCCGGCAAAGTGTCCTCCAGGGGCGTTTTCACCTGGGGGGCGCCCTGAGCGGACGTGACACGACCGGCGTCCAGAAGACCGTCAGCGGCCTGATCAAGCTGATATCGCCAAATCCGGAGGTCCCGGTTGCCGACGAGGTGCTGGAGTGGGCGCTCCGCCTGGCGCTGGAGTGCCGCCGGCGGGTCAAGGAACAGCAGAAGCGCATTGGCTCCGCCGAGTTTCGCAACACCCAGTTCAGTTATACGATCGGCGAAGAAGGGGTAGAAAAGTTCGTGGCGACACCCGAACTTTACAACGAGAACAGTATCGGCAGCGACCCATTGCCACCGGGACAGGTCTGGGTGATCTCTGGCGGTGGCGGCGACGAAAACCCTGGCTTGTATCAAATCGACATCGCCGAAGGCCCGGGTAGCGGGGTGAAAATTCTCAATCAGCCTGCGCCACCACCGTTCAAGGAAAGCGTTCGATGTGCCGAGCAAAACCTCTACGCTCGGGCGAAGGAGCTTGTTGGTGAGCGCGAACCTCGTCAGCACGAGTTTACGGTTCAATTGCGGGCATTCGACAGCGCCAAGAGCGGTTCGGCGGTCGGCGTCGGCGTACTGCTTGCACTGTGCTCATCGCTCCTCCAGAAGAGCATCAAGGGCGGTTTCGCTGTATGCGGTGGCCTGAACCTGGGTGGCTCCCTCGAAACCATCTTCAACCCCGTGGCGGTCGTTGAAACAGCCATCGAGAAGGGTGCCGGCAGCATCCTTATGCCGATCAATAGCCGGAGGCAATTGAACGACCTGCCCGACGATCTGGCGGCGAGGATCACTATCCACTACTACCTTGACGCTCGGGATGCCTTGCTGAAGGCGTTGGCGATCTGATGGACAGTGACCAGGCTCCGGGAGTCTATGGAACTGGAGACGTGGTACGCTTGGCGTGACGGGGGAGCGGCAGGCCATTCGATGTGGGGAAGGCCGTTGCAAGTATTCGGGTTTGCTCAATCCGGGCATAGGGCCAGGACCTCCGGGGCCAACGGCAGACGACGGACCTGGGTGACATCTACCCCCTTGGTCTCGGTGATCTCGGCAACTGAGACAGCCCGCTGCTCGTCCAGCAGCCGTTGCCAATGGTGGGCAGGCGAGACCCCGCAACAGTGCTGTATGCTCCGCGCGGGCGGCCTGACGCTCCTGGCGCGCTTCTTCCACGAAGGGGTCCGGTGCGTCCAGCGGTGTCATGACCTACTACTTCACCCCCCGCTTCACGAGGGTCCAGGTACAAAAGTCTCCATCCAAGTTGCGCTCCAAGAGATCCGGGTTCACGGTGCGGAAGGCGTCCCCCGGCAGTCGATAGGCCAGGCGGCGCGCCAAGAGCTTGCGGATGTTGGACAGCTGCGGCTCACGGCCCAACAGTTCCCGCCAGAGGACCAGGATCTCGGGCCTCGACAGGTTGGGCAAGTTGGCGACCCGGCCCACCGCAGTCAAGCTCGCCCCCTTCGCCGTGGGGAGGACACCCAGCGGCACGAAAACATATCTTAAGGCGTAGCGGAGGATACCCGCCACAGATCAAAGGAGCCCGACCCCATACCTACATCAAACGCCGGAGCGTCCGCAATTGCTTCGCTTGCGGATTGATTTTACAAGCTACTTCTCAGACACTTGCCGATCAGATAGCGGCTTCGACGGTGGGACCTTGGTTGACCCGTCTTAAGTCAGTTTTTGGCCCACGACGACGGGATAGAAGGTATGGCCTGGACCAAAGCCGACATGGCAGAGCACCTGTTCGACGAGCTCGGGCTCAACAAACGGGAGGCCAAAGACCTCATCGAGGAGGTCTTCGAGGAAATTCGCGCGGCGCTGGAACGCGGCGAGGAAGTCAAACTGTCCGGGTTCGGGAATTTCGAGCTACGCGAGAAGAAGGAGCGCCCGGGGCGTAATCCGAAGACCGGCGAGGAGATCCCGATCACCGCCCGCCGGGTCGTGACCTTTCGGCCAGGCCAGAAGCTCAAGGCCCGGGTGGAAGCCTATGCGGGACCCGATCAGGCGAGCGCCGACGCCGCGGCGTCCGGCGACCAGCTCGCCATCGCCTGAACACGCCAGGTCCCGGGCGGCGCGATGCGCGCGCCCGGCGACGCGGAAGCGGACATGACTGAATTGCGCCTACAAGCGCGTGGCCAATAATCGGCATTATAGTTGATCCGACGGTATGCGCAGCTCCAAACGCCACCCTCTAAATCACGCCGCATACGTAAGAGTATTTCGCAATTATCGTGTCAGCTATTAGCCAAAAAAATCACGCATTATCGGTTCTTGATACAAATTTGGGGAAACTCTCTAAATTATACAGGGAATGCTACCTTTCTATGGGAAAAGGCGCGTTGCTAGTCTATGCAACAAATGTTATTGAAAGAGGACTACCAAGCAAGCATGACTACAGAACAAAAGAAGAAATTTTCGAGGTATTTGATGCTCCTTCTAGTATAAAAATAGCGAAAATGATTGATGATTATGATCAGAAAAGTGAAGGCATTATGGCGTTGATCACGGCGCATTCAAATGCTACTTTTTTCGTCACTGTCAAGTTAAAGTGAAAGCCACGCAGAACAACTGAAATCATGAGCGCAGCCTAGGGTCGGTGGGCGACGGTCACGGACCGACCAGGTCAGTGTCTTGGGTGCCCCCATGTACGACGGCCGCTAATATCTTGTTATGTAAGAGCAACGAATGGAAAAAGCGGATCGCCGCAATCCTTATCAAAGGCTATGTCTGCGTTAGGTGTTGGGCCGAGGCTGTCACGGAGCTAACTCTTTGTCGCAAGGGACAATGCTGGAAATTCGGTGTTGTATGTTTTCTCTTCGCTTTCGGTGGGTTGCCGAGCTACCAACACCTAACCCAGACACAGCCTTATCAATAGCCCGTTCTGCGGCTTAGGCAGCTTCCCGCTCAGGACCTTCACGCCCTAATGACCACCTTCCACCACAAACTCGCCCCCAGCCGCTTCCTCAACATGAGCCCCCAACTGGCCGCCATCCGGGGCTACGTCCTGGAGCGCCAGTACACCACGCCCGCCCGGTCTGAGCTTGTGGTCACGCCCAACGGACACGTCCTCGCCCGGCTCGAGGGCGAGCCTGGACCGCTGGCGCATATCGCCGCTGCGGCGGATCTGCGGGCCAACTTGCGGCGCCTGGGAATGGTGGCTGAGCTCGACGCCGCGGAATGGGTCGACTACGCCATCCGGGTCCGGCAACGACTCGGGATGGATCTGGGTGGGCGCAAAGACTGCGAGCAGCCGTGAGCGCAGCGCCAATCGGAGCGGGAATCGCCCGCCCTCGCGCCATCCTGGCCGCGGTCGGCCACACCTACCCCGCGCTGTGGTCCGCCGTGGACCAACTGCGGGCGCTGCGAGCGAGCGCCTTCCCGCACTGGCCGGACTGGTGCTTTCTGCCGCTGCAGGCGTCCTATGCCATCCTGAGCGGCGGGGGTGATCGACGCATCCCGATCGAGCGGATTCACCGGGTGGGCATCGTCAGTGCGCTGGCGACCTGGCGCGTGACCCAGGGTGTCTACCGTTTCGATCCCACGGTCGCGGCGGCCGTCGCTGCCACCCCGCTGGCGGGCGAACTGCCGACGGACCTGCTCTACCGGTTGCCGGAGTGGTGCGTCTTTATCGAGACCCCGGGCCGGACCTGGGAGGGGCGGACCCTGCACGGCTTCTGGGCGCACCTGGAGTGGGAGGACGGCGGCGGCGCCGATGAACTGCGCCTGGTGCTCGACACCGCCGAGACACCGGCCCTGGCGCTCGACCCGCGGCGGGGACTGGTGCCGGTGCCCTTGATTCTGGGCGACGGGGCCCTGGCCGACGCCCTCGCGCGGGTTGCCGAGAGCGGCCGGCGGCGGCTGGCGGAGCAGGGTCTCTCCGACCAGGACGCGCACCGGCCCGATCCGGCACAACGGCTGGCAGCGATCCAGCCGCTGGTGGCCTTGGTGCTCTACCTCTGTGCGGAGAACGCCGAGCTTGGCGACGGCACCCGCCGCCCGGGACTCCCGAAACCAACGCGCACCAAACGCGGTCCGCGCCTGTTCCCGCCGGACCAGCCAACGACCTGGGAGGTGGGCATGCGCCTGGGGGCGGCGCTGCGCCAGGCCGCCACGGCGGCGGAACCGGCCCCCGGGGCAGTGCCGGGCGAGCGGACCCGACCGCGCGCTCACATCCGACGGGCGCACTGGCATACCTTCCGGGTCGGAGAGGGGCGTCAGGGCCACCGAGTCAAGTGGATGGCGCCGGTCGCGGTGAACGTGCCCGATCCGGCGGCACTGGCGGTCACCGTGCGGCCGGTGGGCTAAGCTGGAGGGGACCTGCCTCGGGCCGGTGGTCCCCGCGTGGTGGCCAAGTGTCTGGACCACCGGTGACATCTACCCACCAATCCTCAACCACGCGGCGATCACGCCGCCGGAGACGCTCACTGCCATGACCGAATCCGAAATCAGCTTGAGCAACGCCATCGGCGAGCGGTTACGCTATGCCCGAGAGGCCGCCGGGCTGTCGCTCCGTCGCCTGTCTGAGCGCACTGACGAGCGCTTATCCAAGTCGCGCATCAGCAACTACAAGCTGGGCACCCGGCGCATGGGCATCGAGGAGGCGCGCCTGTTGGCCACGGCGCTGGGGACGGTGACACCGGCCTTCTTGCTGTGCATTGAGGACCCGGTGAATCTCTCCGCGGATGAACTGGACTTGCTCCGCCAGTACCGGGCGACCGATGCCCTGGGCCAGATCGAGGTCCGCAAGCGGGCCGGGGCCGAGGCGCGGCGTGTCACCGAGCAACCGGTCGCAGCATAAGCGTAGTTGGCACGGGCAGTGTGGTCCTGCGAGTTTGGTTATCAGGTCGCCGCAGGCTTGGCTGTCTTCTCGCAAACCTTGCAAGGTCGGCTGTACGAGCACGATCGCCCGCTTGACTGCGCATTTAACTCGTCGAGTCAGCATCTTGGCGTACCTTGTTCGGTTTCATGTACGGTCACTTGTTCGGTCGGCTGGGCCGCTGGGGCATCTAATGATCACGATGTCCCGGTGCCCTGTGCCCTCTGAGATACTATCGGCCCACGCCCGCGTGTCCCCTTCCTGGTGGTTACCCCGATGCCCAACGAAGCAGCACACCTCTTTGCCCCGTTGACGATCAAGTCCGTTACCCTGCGCAACCGCATCGGCGTGTCGCCCATGTGCCAATACTCGTCGGTCGACGGCACGGCCACCGACTGGCACCTGGTCCACCTGGGCGCCCGCGCCGCGGCCGGCGCCGGGTCGGTCATTGCCGAGGCGACCGCCGTCTCGCCCGAAGGGCGCATCAGCCCCGGCGACGCCGGGCTCTGGGCAGACCGGCACATCGAGCCGCTGCTCCGCATCAACCGCTTCGTGAAGGGTCAGGGTGCGGTGCCCGGCGTCCAACTCGCCCATGCCGGGCGCAAGGCGTCCGCGGCGCGGCCCTGGGAGGGCGTCGCTCACCTGGCCGACGCAGACGGGGGTTGGCCGACGCTGGCACCGAGCGCGCTGGCCTTTGGTGGGGACCTGCCGAAGGTCCCGCAGGCGATGAGCGAGGCGGACATCGCGCGGGTCCAGGGCGATTTCGTCGCGGCCACCCAGCGGGCGCTGGCCGCCGGCTATGAGTGGCTGGAGGTCCACGCCGCCCATGGCTACCTGCTCCATGCGTTTCTCTCCCCGCTGTCCAACGAGCGCACGGACCGCTACGGCGGCAGTTTCGAGAACCGGGTGCGCTTCCTCATCGAGACCACCCGCGCCGTGCGTGCCGTCTGGCCGGATCGGCTCCCGCTGGGCGTGCGGATCTCATGCTCCGACTGGGCGGACGGCGGTTGGGACATCGAACAGAGCGTCGCCCTCGCCCGCCTGCTGAAGGCCGAGGACGTGGACCTGATCGATTGCAGCTCAGGGGGCCTGGTTCCACATGCAAAGATCCCGGTAGGCCCTGGCTATCAGGTCCCCTTTGCCGAGCGCATCCGCCACGAGGCCGGGATCGCCACGGCCGCGGTCGGCCTGATCACGGCACCGACCCACGCCGACGAGATCGTCCGCAACGGCCGGGCCGACCTGGTGCTGCTCGCCCGGGAAATGTTACGGGATGCGCAGTGGCCGCTGCGGGCGGCGCAGGCCCTGGGGCAGACTGCGGCGCTCAAACCTCCTGTCCAGTATCAACGGGCGTGGTAGCCATGGCATGAGTCGCCGGGTGACCTCACGGTCACCGGGCTGCCTACGAACCGGACATGCCGGTTCTTGCGCTTACGAGGCTCCGACCTTGAGCGGGCCAGTTACAGTCCCGGACGCTCTGCGAAACGGCGACCGGACTGGGTACGCCGGGGGACCATGCTGCGGGCGCTGGCGGCCACAAGCCGCTATTCAGCTCGGTTGTGCTGAGGGCTGGAAAGCGATCGGAACCGGTCGGTCAACCTACTTGGCTTCTGCAATCTTCGCCAGCTGGTCCGCAACCGTTGTCCACCCAGCAACAAACCCCATCCCGTCGTGCTGCCTCATCGCCATTTCGTCCCAATGGCGCGACCCGGCCCTGTAGCGTGTACCGTCGCCTTCTGGCGAAAAGGCGAAAAAGCCGACCATGAACGGCGCTTGCGGTATCCACCCGGCGCGAAACGCATCGGTGAAGACGATGCGGCGTGCCGGCACCACCTCGAGGAAGACCCCTTCTATCGGCGAGGCTTCACCGGCGGGGCCACTCATCAGTAACGCGAATCGTCCACCGGGCCGCAGGTCCATTTCGACGATGGTGGTCGTCCAGGGCGCGGGCGCCCACCAGCGCTCAAACTGCTCGATCCAAGCCTGCCAGACGGCAGCGGGGGACGCGTCGATGTGTCGCTCGATCGCAAGTTCAAAGCCATTTTCAGCGGTTCCGCTCATGGTGTGGTCCCGGCATAGGCCGCTTCCAGCGCGCAGATATCAAGCTTTGTCATCCCCATCATGGCTTGCAGCGCGCGTGCTTTGCCCGCAACATCGTCGCGCGTCATGATCTCGCCCAATGCCATTGGGACGATCTGCCACGAGACACCGAAGCGATCCTTGAGCCAGCCACACTGACCGGGCGCCCCGCCGTCAGCCGTCAGCCCCTGCCAGAAATGATCCAATTCGGCTTGAGTCGCGCAGTCGACCGATAGCGAGATCGCTGCGGTATGTGGGAACTGCGGCCCACCATTGAGCGCCTGAAAGCGCTGCCCGGCGAGTGTGAACTCCACCATCATCGCGGTACCAGCCGGGAACGGCATTCCCTCGCCATAGCGGGAAACCGCGGCGACCGATGCATCGGGAAACAGGGAAACATAAAGGGCGGCGGCGGCTTCGGCCTCGCCGTTGAACCACAGGCACGGGGCGATCTTGGACATCACCGCGGTTCCCCACCTGGCCGTCTACCCACCAGCGCGAACAACGCGCCCTGGGGATCAGAGCCGATAAGGATTCGGTCGCCGCCGGGCACCTCGCAGGGGCCGTGCAGGATATGCGCACCGCCTGTCCGGGCGCTCGCGGCAGCGGCGTCAATATCGCTGACACGGAAGTAATAGGTCCACATGGGCGGAGGGCTATCTGGCGGTCGTGCCATCATCGCGCCGATGGTTCGACCGCCTTGCGTGATGAACTGATAGTCACCCAAAGCGCCCATGTCCATAACATCGCCTTTCTCCCATCCAAACCGAGCCCCATAGAAGTCCAGCGCGGCCCTCAAGTCGCTCGTGCTAAGCTCGTTCCAGCTGCAATGGCCTGGCTCGGTGGTTGAAAAAGCAGTACTTGTCGCCTCGATAGCACCGCGCATCACATAAAAGCCGGCGCCTTGCGGATCGGCGAGCAGGGCGAGGCGACCGACGCCGGGAATGTCGGTCGCGGGCATGCGCACCGTGCCGCCCGCAGCGGTTATCGCGCCGATCGTGGCATCAACGTCATTAACGCCGATGTAGCCGAGCCAGACCGGGCGCATGCCCGCCTCCAATGATTCGGAAGTCAGCGCCATCATCCCGCCAATATTGGTGTCGCCGATCGAAAGCAGGCGATAATCCATCCCGGCCTGGCCCGAATCGTTCACTTCCCAGCCGAGCACCGACCCATAAAAGTCGGCGGCGGCATCAGGATCGGTCGTCAACAGTTCATACCAGATGAAATCGCCGTGCTTGTTTGGCATGTCGTCTCCTACCATCTAAGATTCAGGGCCTTACAGTCCGCTCGTCGGAACCGAGAACGCGCGCGACGCGCTTGGTTCGGAAGTTAGACCACGCGCCGCACCGAATCTATGACAAAACAACTAGGGTATTGCTGGTACTTCAGTTATCACTGCGCACCGCAGTGACTGTCTTGAGGCGCGACGCGGCGACCGGCGGGTCGCCGCACGGCTACTCGCCAGCACCACTGCTCGTGACATTCCCGCTGGTCTTCTCCGCCGTTCTCCGTTTAGTCCCGACTGATGACCGCTTCGAGGTATGCCCCCGAAATTACCAGGGCTTACGGCCCGCCGACATTGCGGGACTCAAGCAGTTGGCCGGTCGCTGGCGCGCCTCCCAGGCAACGAACCCCAAGGTGCCCAAGGCCAGGCTCACCCCGGACAGAGTGAATGGCAGGACCGGATCGACCCCCTTGAGCACCGTCCCCAGGTACGGCGCCAGGGCGCTAGCCAGGCCCATGCCCAGCAGCGCGACCGCGGTCGCCCGCCCGGGCTCCTGACTGCGTCGCACGATCAGAGCATAGAGGGGTGTGCGCAGTACCGACGAGGTGAGCACCCAGAGGGCGACCAACCCGACGAACAGTGCCGGGCACAGTCCGTCAGCCACGGAATCGCGATGAAGGCCAGGCACGCGATCAGGTTCAAAATCAGCACCCCGGGTGCCATGCCTCTGAACAGGCGCATGACCCGGTCGGCGTAGAGACCCAGCAGCACATTGGCGCAGGCGAACAACACCTGGTCCAACAGTAGCAGGCGCGGTGCAAACTCCTTGGGCAGCCCGAGCTTGGCCAGCAAGGGGCCGAGATAGATCGCAGAGACTACCCAGGTCAGCAGGAACAGAAACTGCACCAGGCCCAGATAGCTGAGCTGGAGGCGGCCGGCGGTTGGTGCATTCATGAGCGGCTCCCGGGCGGTTCGGTCCCAAGTCTCGTCCCCGCGTCACACCAGGGAACAGCAAGGCCGGCTTTCCGGTTGGCGTGTGCGTGGTCATCGCTGCCGCGGCCCGATCGCGCAGGGCCGATCGGAGGCTCCATCGTCCCATGGTCATTGCAGCTCGCCGTCGGCCCGGTCGAGCGCGCATCAGTGGGTCACCCGCGCAATCTTACCGAGCCCCAACGCCCACAGGGCGCGCAGGAGGTCGTCTCTGGATTCGAGGACCCGCACCAGCGCCTTCTCGACCGACTCGCCCCCCATCCCGTCGCCGTTCAGAATCGACTCAATGGCCTCGTTGTCCGGGCACTCCACCCACGCCGCGCCGAAGCCGGCCAACCATTCCCGCTGGGCGTCGCTGTCGTCGAGCGGCGGGTAGAAGTCGGGATCGGTAGTCCCGCCCTTGAAGACGGCCCAGCCGGCGCCGAACCAGCCGAAGTCGGTGATACGTTCCGGGAGACTCATACCCGTAGGCCCCGATTGCCCTGGGACAGTGGACCTGGCCGGTCAATGTCGGGCGCCGACCGCGGGACCCGCACACGGCGGAAGACGAACCGGGTCACGTCCTGGGGCCATGTCCCCTCGAACTCACTACACGGGAGCGGCCGAAGCTGGTAGCGGGCTGCGGCGAAGGTGATCTCCCCATCCGCCGGGGCCACCAACCGGGCCATGGACAGCCGTTGTGCCAGTCTGCGACAGCAGGCGGGGGTGAGCGACGCCAACCACTGCTTGGTGGCGACGAAATCGGCCAGGGTGCTGTTGCACGTGGAGTGGTAGCCCGCGTGCTGGAGGATCGCGAGATCGCCGACATTGACGTCTTGGCTCATTGGCATCGTCGTACCTGAATGAATATGGCCGGGAGTATCGAGACGCCGTTGCGAGTCGATTCCGAACCGCGGGGAGTTTCCGAGAACCCACAGTGCGCGTCCAGGTGCCTTGGTCGTATCGTTCCGGCGCCAACTGTCCTTCCATTCTGCGGTCCGGTCACGGCCGGACGCAACGGCTGTAGACCGCTTCGCGATGAGCGCATGCGAATCGTTGAGACGTGCGTAGCCGAAGGCTAGCACTCCTTTGTTCCCGAAAGAAACCGAATGATATGAACCGCCACTTATCGACGCTTGGCCCGCCACTTAAGACCGGTTTGCGGTCGCTCCCGGGCGCCCAGGTGACCGCCCTAGGTCCCATGCCGACACTTAAGTTGCTGAACCCCGACACCTATTTTTAGTTGTTCAGAACGAGCCCGGCGGCATGTGTATTTTTCGGGCGCAGCCGACCAGGTTCCGGGTCTTCAGGACACCGGAACCGGAAACTTTGGGAAACGATGGACGCCAATGGCGGTCAAGGTGGACCAACCGGCAACGGGGGGACGGGTGCCGCGGGGAGCGGCACTGTGGAGGGGCAACGGCGGGGGTGAGGAGCCGACCGGTCGGTCAGGGACCCTGGTTCGTCAGTGCGCCGCGCCCAGGTTGGCCGGTGTCGCCGACCTGGGGGTCGCGCGCGTGGCCCGCGCCGGCGAGGATCGCACGCAGCGCGCGGATGTGCGGGGCGTGCTTGGGCTCTGGCTGGGCTGGGGTGGGCGCCACGTGCGGCGGCGCCAGATCCGGCGGCGCGGCGATCCGGGCGGCTGCCGCCGACGGTGCCGGGGGACGCGCGCCGCCGCCGGTTGCACCCAGCGCGGCGCCGATGGCGGTACGCAGGCGTGCCGCGCCCGTGCGGGTCCCGGCGGCCTCCCGGCGCTGTTGGCTGATGCGCTGCCGGTCATGCGCCAGGCGGGCCTCCAGCCCAAACAAGCCGAAGACGCAGGACGGCACGACGCGAATCGCCGCCCGGCCGACGTAGCTGCCGTCCTCGCGGCGCGCGGCCCGCCGGTGGGGCACGAGCAGTCCACCGGTGACGATATCACGCATGGCGCGCTCGGCCCGCCGCAGGCCCAGCCCAGCCCGCTCGGCCAGGGTGCGCAAGGTCACCGGCGCCAGGGTGCCATCGGCTTGGGGCACGCTCACGCACAGCGACGGCAGATCGCAGTAATGCATGATCGACCCGAGCAGCGCGCAGCACGCCTCCCGGCGCTCGCTGCGCATCTGGCGCGGCTGGTGGTCACCCGCGGGGTCGGCAGCGACCTGACGGTCAAACAGGGCATGGGCAAGGCTGGGGATCGTGTCGGGGGCGTCGTAGAACTGGCGGACCCGCTCGATCCACTGGCACAGGATCGGGGGGCGCACGCCGTGCTCGGGCGGCGGACTGAAGAACCGCGGGTGCTGCGGGTCATGACCGCAGCGATTACCCGATCCCGCCGGTTTCGGCGCGACATCACCTGGTGTTGTCAGCTCGCCCTGCATCCTACCGGCTCGGCTCGCCCGCCCATCCGGAACTGCGGCCCGACTCGTTCGCGAGGTCCGGGCGTTTCCTCGGTCGTCGGCCGATCAGGTCGTCGCATGGGCGCAGCGCCCAGTCTGGCATTGGTGGCCGTTCGGCCGACCGGGGCCGGTACTGCGCAAACGCGGCGGCGAGTTGGGTCAGGTACGGCAGTACCCTGGGGGCGAGGTAGACGCGCAGCCGCCCGTCGGCCGGCAGGCAGTCGATCGCATGCACCAAGGGGGTCTTGGTCGCTTCCAGCGCGGGGTGCTGGGGGTCGGGCGCGTGGATCGTGACCCAGCGGCGGGCCAACCGGTCGGTCGCCTTCCGGAGCAGGTCGTAGCCCTGTTGCGGCGATATCCCGAACAGTTTGCAGAGGCCGTCGGCGGTCACCTCAAAGGGGGTCTCCGCGGTCGGCGGCGCGCCAGGCGCACGGCGTTCGATCTGGGCAATCAGGCGCAGCAACACCTGCTGTTCCGCACGGGTCACGCGATCACTCGCTTTGGCCAGCCGGGCTGGCCGCGCGGCCGACGGCTGCATTGCGGTTTGAGCGCGGCGCTGCGGACCGGCACCAGCCTTGGGGTTGCCACGGTCGCGATGCGTAGCAGCGCTCGCCACGCGCGTGACCTCACGGTTGCGCGCGCGGGCCCGCTCGCGGATGCGCGCCAGGCGCGCAGCCAGCGTCATCGCCGGCTCGTCCAGGATGGCCGTGACCGGGGTCATTCCAACGGCTCGGCGATCCGTCCGCCCGCGCCGACCGGCACCTGCACCAGCCGCTCGGTCGCGACCTCGCACGCCTGGGCGAGCAGAAACAGGGTCGGCAACGACGGACAGCGCACGCCCCGCTCGATCGCGGAGATCGTGCCTTGGCCCATGCCGATCCGCTGGCCCAGTTCCACCTGGCTCCAGCCATGGGTCTTGCGGACGCTGCGGACATTGGCGCCGACGATGCGGCGTGCCGCGCGGCCGACGGCTGCGGCAGCCATCGAACATTTGTCTCTTGAGTGTTGCATATAAACTACTCTCAGAGCTTTATTGAGCATGACATATCGAAATATTGCTCCGTGCTATTGCGCACAGGCGTTTTTCGTTCAAGCTATACGGATGATCGACACCGCCATCTTGATCGGCCCCCGCCTGAAGCTCGCCCGCAAGAACGCGCGCCTGAGCCAGAAGGAGCTGGCGGCCTTGTGTGGGATTGGCCAGAGCCATATCAGCGCCATGGAGCGCAACGCACGCGCGCCGTCGATCGAAATGCTGGCGAGCCTGGCGGACGCCCTGAGCGTCACCTCCCACTGGCTGCTGGGCGGCGACAGTTGCGCGACCCTGGGCGACACGGAGACCGGCCGCGCGCATATCCTCGCCGACAGCAAGGCGGCCCCGGGACTCGAGAGCCTGGCCGGCGATCTCGCCATGTGTGCGGTACTCAACATCCAGCCCACCGAGTGGCAGGCATTGCGCTCGCTGACGACGCCGCACCCGATCACTAAAGAGGGATATGTGGCAATGTTGCTGGTGTTGCGGGGCCATCGTCTCACATGACCCTCGCGCCGGAAGGGCCCCACCGTTCGGTGCACGCCCGACGCATCAACCTCCGCCGGCATTGCGGGCGACGCGATGCATCGTCCCAGCGGTCGTTGCGCAATCGATGCGGAAGGACAGCGGGCGCACCAGTGGTGGCCACGGCACACCCCTAAGCCGCCGCTTGCCTTGCCACGGTCTCGCGACTCTCGCGCCGCAGGATATCGAGCACCAGATCTCCGAACTTGGGACCGATCAGGGTGCCGCTGGAGCCGCGCCGCACGATCAACTGCCCACTCTCCACCAACTCCGCCCGATGGTGACGAATAAACCATTCGAGCGACGCGAATGAGGGGAACGCGCCCGCGCCTTGCTCGTTGACCCAACGGCGCGCGAGGATGAAGTCGGAAATGCTCTCGGCCATGCGTCATACTCCTGCGGAAGCCGCCGCCACGGCGACATCGGAGTATTTATATCCATTAGGGCGTCCTTGGCAATAGAGGACATTCGTCCGGGAGAAGTGTGACAGGAGGTCGCGGGAGATGACAGGAAGTGACAGCAGGTGCCAGGAGAGGGCAACTGAGCGCCACCAGTCCTGGGATTTTTCCGACGAACGGTATTAGCCAGTCGAATGACTCAAGGGTATCCAGGTGTAGAACAGGTGCAAAACGACCTCGTCTGCATCTAAACTCACCACGACGATCCCCTGGCGGGGGCGATGCGCCAGGAACCCATTACCATCTCCATCAACCGGGCGGCTCGCGCCAGTGACGGGGTACCGTCACGAAGCAGCATGCCGGCCAGCAACGGTTTGACGCACCCTTTGCGTCCAGTATGCCTGCCAGTTCGACCTGGACCACCCGCGTATCGGGCTCGTCTGGATTCATGACTACGACCAAGCCCGCGCCGCACCCCCAGGTTCATGTGATTGACCAAGCGCAAACGCACCAGGGCGTTGACAAGGAGCGGATTCCGCGGGACCGGGCGGTGGCGTAGGATGTTGTCCGGCGAGACGCCGCCGATGAATTCGCCGGGATTGGCGATCTCGATGTGGTCCGGGTATTGGCTCACCAGCAGCGGGCCAACGATGCGGAAGTCCTGGTGGTACAGGGATCGGCTCGCACACCGGGCGCATGGGCCGCCACGATAGATACCCCGTCAGGTCAGGTTAGGCCACGCCGATCGCTCTGGCTCCAACCGGTGCTGACAGCCCGGACCTTCCGCTAGGCACTCATGCGCCGACGCGTCTCAGTACCGTCTCGGCCGCAACGCGATGACCTCGTTGGTGGGTGCTGGTGATGCGGGCACGATTCGCGACAGGGAAAGGGAAAGGGGGACACGCGCAGGCATCTTGCGGTTGGTCGCCGTGTCGGTGAAAGGGGTCTTGCGCAAGTTGGTTGTGCGGAATTTGTGCGGCACGGAGTGCCGCGACATGCCTTGTGATGCGCAAAAGCGTTGCGGGTGCCAGCGCATCATATTATTAATCAACACCTTGCGCCACATTCCAGCCCTCCGAAGGCTGGGGTCACAGGTTCGAATCCTGTCGGGCGCGCCAAATTCAACGGGTTATAAACACCATTCCTGTTCGATTCGCACATGTGCGAATCTACCCGACCGCCGCGAGCCTCCCTGCCGGTCTCACGATCCGTTCTGTCTCTTCCGTCAGCCGCGCCAATCCCGGCCGGCTGTAGTGCGCGGTAATCCCCTGGCGCCGATGCCCGAGCAACACGGCGACAATGTCCTGGGGTATCCCGACATCCGCGGCCCGGTCTCCGAACGTGTGCCGTAGATCGTGCTCGCGCATGTCCTTTAACCCGGCCCGTTCACGCGCCGCCCGGAAACCGTTGTTCGTCACCCGGTACAGCCGCCCGCCCCGCGGGCTTAGGAATACCCAGATGGCTGACGCCCCGACTTGATCGGCGATCACCGATCGGGCCGCTCGGTTGCAGACGATGTAACGCCCGTCGCGGTCACTGACCTTGGCCTTGCTCGAGGCCTTCCGCACCTCCGGCGGTATCCACCAGCAGGACCACTCGGGCAGTCCATCCACCGGCCGGTGCTGTGCCCACGTCAGGCTGCACACCTCCTCTTGCCGGGCTCCGGTATGGACGGCCCACAGGACCGGACCGATCAGGTGCGCGGGCAGTTCGGCAATCAGCCGATCCTGCTCGTCCCAGGTGATCGGCCGCCGCGCGCGGGCGCCCCAGTCAGGCGAGCGCAACCGCGGCGCGGTCTGCAACCAGGGTTCATTGCCATCGCGCAGCACCTCGGCGGCGAAGTGCAGCACGGTGCTCAGCGTGCGTAAGGCCCGATCCACCGTGCCACTGGCCCGGTGGCCCTGCTGTGCGTCGATCCGTGGCTGGATCGCCCGTTGGTGCAGGTGCGACAGCGGCCAGTCGCCGGCCTCGTCCAGGATCATGCGGATATCCTGCAATGCGCGACCGCTGTCCTTGCCGCGCCGCTCCAGATCCAAGACGTACTCGGCCGCGGCATCGGAAAAGGTCCGCTCGGGTCCGTGCTGGTCGGTGTTGGCCGGCGCTACCGGTCGGTCGGTCTCTTCCTTGACGCGTCGGTCGCGGACGGCCCGCGCGCCGGCGAGGTCCGTCTCCCCGCATCCAGTCGACTCTCGAATCTGGACCTGGCGGCCTCCGATGCGCCGGTCGATGTTGATCCACCAAAAGCCCCCACGGAGCGTGAGCCCGCGGCATTGTTTGTCTCGCATGTCGTTTTCCTCTCCTGCGAGGCGCCCGTCGGGGCCATTTTAGGCTGCTGATCGACCCAGTTGTCCAGGTCGTAAATGTCGTACCGGCGGCGCGCGCCATGGGGTATCCACGGCAGCGCCGGGGCCGCGTACGCATCGAAAGCACGCAAAGACATGCTCAGGTACTCGGCGGCTTCGGCGCGGCTGAGCAGACGGCGGATCGTGGGACGCAGCGTGCGCTGTCCGGCGCGGCCGGCCGGGGCCTCCCGAGCTTGGCGCAAGGCATCAAGGTCTGTGGTCATTTCCCCGCCCATTGCTGCACCCTGAACAACCCGAGCTTCCCCTGACACCGCACCGGCTCGGCAAGCAATCGCGGGTTCTCAAGTCGCAGGCAGCAGTGATGCTCTGGTGATGCACCCCCTTCGTCGACCCAGAACTCGCCGGCCAGGTCGCGGCCGTGGCGAATGTCGGTCAGGTCCACCCACCCGAGCAGGTGCCCGCGCAGGGCGTGCAGATGGCGCGGCGTGCTCAGCGCGTCCGGGATCGCGGCGTACATCGGGTGGTCGTGGCGGCTCCGCCACTCATCGCCTACCTCTGCAATGGTGTCGCACACGCTATCCAAGTCCCACCACTGCGACAGGTGGATCAGGAGCGGCCCCCGGTAGCTTGGTCGAAAGGACGGGCGCCACACACGGTTCTCCCACGTCTTTCGGTCCGGCCCGGTCCCGAAGATCCACGACACCCAAGGCGCGCGGATCGACAGGGCGTAGGCCCCGAGGTAGGGCGCGAGCCTGACGCGGTCGGCTTCGACCTGGCCGCTGTAGGCGGCTGAACGCGGTGCGATCAGTGGAGGCGCGCCGAACAGGTCCAGTTGGCGGCCGTCATCGTCGGCTGTGTTGGTGAGGGCCTTAATCATGGAAAGAGCACTGCTTGTGCGCATCTCTTGTTCCATAGCATTGATGCGTCTTGCTCGTCCTGCCCCCACGGTCCATGTGTCCCGCATCCGCCGCACGCGACCATTTCACGGCTCCCCCTGCCGTAATGGTCTGATTCGTTCGTCAACAGCAATTCCATTGATCCGCAAAACGAGCAGGGATTTAATACAACACTAAGGTCGCTGGACATCATCATGCTCCCCATTCTTCGCTATCGCAGTCATGAGAAAGCGCCGCTTGGTAGCCGTTGCTGCGCGCCTGTTTCAGTAAATCCGGTAGGTCGGCATTCAACGTTATTGCCGAATCAATTGCGTCTGCCCAAGCGGTGCGCTCTTCTTTAGTGAACCCAAGACTTATTGCGGCTTGGCGCCGGAAATAGGACGCCGCCTCTTCAAGGAAATTGACAGTCGATTGATCCAGTGCCATAAATTACTCATCCAAGTCCAAGGCGGCCAAGGTCACCGGGCCATAACGGCGACCGCAGAACGGGCAGAACGGCGCGTGTAACTTGGGCACCGGCTTGCGGCTCTTTTCGGCGGCGCGCTCGATCGCAACGGTAGTGGGAATAGTGTGCAGGCTCAGTTCTTTAGTGATGATCGTCGCACTGATCAGCCGGAACCCTCGCTCCGCCAACTGTCGATCGACCTCAACAGCACAGTTGCAGCTCATACGCCCTCCGGTGCCAGCGGAAAGACCTTGGCAATCGTGATCGTCGCCTGTTCCCTTGCCACCAACCACGCCTCCCAGTAGGCGCGGCCAGTCGGAGTCATCCACTGCGTCGGGTCGTGCCCGGCGGCGGTGCCGGCCGTGGCCAGGGCAAGCAATTTGAGCAGCGCCCTGACGTCACCGCGCGGCAGGGGTGGCAGGCTCAGGTCGTCGATCAACTGGGGCTGCAGGTCCGCGCGGTGCGGACACGGGTCAAGCGGGGCAATAGCATTGGCGCGCAAGTGCATCATCGCCGCGGCGTTGGCCAGGTCAGCAGCCGCCGCTCGGTAGGGGCTGTAGGCGGCCAATTGTTGCGCAAGGCGCTGGACGCTGTCGGCGTGCAGCCGTAGCCGGCCGGCGAGTTCGTAACGCGTCGGCTGGGGGCTCATGGTGCCTCCTGATCCTGCGGCTGCTCTGCGGGGGATGCAGCAAGTCCCAGGTACTCCTGCACGACGGCGCGGACCGGGCCATCGTAGTTGAGGTTCAGGAGTCCGGCTATCCGGGCGCGCAGGAAGCGCGTGCGGGTGTGGCCCGCGAGGTGCTGAGCGATGGCGGCCGGGGCGGGAATGCTGTTGGTCGTGCCGGAGGATCGGGCGTGGTAACTGAGCAGGCGCCAGAGCAGTAGGGCAAGCAGTTGTTCGGGCTCGGCCAGGCTGACCGCGGCGCGGATGGCGTCGCATTCGGTTTGCGCCTGGGCCTGGCGCGCCTCGAACTCGGCCTCCCGTGCGTCACGGTCCGGTCGTGCAATCCGGTCGGCTGCCTCCGCGGGGTCGAGGGTCTGCGCGGCGTGGTGTTGGTGCTCCGCGTTGCGGGTGACCATGCACGCTTGATCCATGCACCACGACTTGCGCCCGGACCAGCCGTCGGTCTCCGCGCGCTGCGGGCAGGTCCGGCACTGGTCGGCGGGGTCTTCACAGTTCCACTGCGGGGATAACAGTGTGTTGTTGAGCCATTTGCCATCCGGCAAGGGGATATACAACTCGTAATAGATGCCGTGCAGCTCGCGGCGCAGGTCGGCGACGGTGAAGGGATTCGGCGCGTCGTTGTTGACCGTGGCGGCGCCGCTGGTCGCTTCGGCGTCGAGGTCCTCGTCGCGGTCGTCGGCGGGCGCGGGCGTTGGCGACGGGGTGCCGGCGCAGCGCTTGCCGAGGATGGTCCGCAAGCGCTCCATCACGGCCAGGCGCGCGATGTGCGGCAGGATGCGCAGGCCGTGACTGGGGGTGAGCGGGCTCTCGGCGATCAGGTCTTGGCACCAGCCGGGGAGCGCGAGCAGCCGCAAATAGTTGGCGACCTGGGGGCGGGTCCACGGGCGCCCGTCGTGGTGGAGGAGGCCGCGCGTGGTGAGGTGCACGGCGATTTGGGCGGGCGTCAGGGTGTATTGGCGTGCCAGATGATTGAAGGTCAGCACCCAATCCCACGCTTGGAGTGGCCGCCCGGGCTCGTTCAGCAGCGCCTGCCGCACAATCAGGTCGGCGCCGTAGTCGGTGTCGGGATCCAGGATGGCGCGCAGGGTGGGCAGGCCGACGAGCTGGGCGGCGCGCCAGCGGCGCTCACCATCGACCAAAATCAGGGGGGCTTCCTCGGGCGGCGGATTAAGGCGCTCGCGGAAGCGGATGGGGTGTTGCTGTCCGCCGGTGTGCATGGACGCACCCAAGGTGCGCAGCGCGGCGGGGTCGAACAGTTTGCGGGGTTGATGCGGGTCGGGCATCAGGTCGCCCACCGGGATGTCGTAGACCTGGTTGATAACGTACCGGGGCGCCGGCAGGGTGGTCAGTGTCTGGAGGTGCGGGGCCAAACGGAAGCCGCGGGGCGCGGATCGGGTGACCGGGACCGCGGTGTCTGGCGGTGGTGATGGGGCGCTGGTGAGATCGGTTGGCGGACGGTCTTGCTCCTCAAGGACGCAGGCCGGACAGTAGGCGACCGTGTCGGGGCCAGGATCGGGGAAGCGCCAACCACCCGCGGTGGCCGCCGCGCGGCAGGCGTCGCGGGCGTCCTCGGGGGTCGTGGCGACGCGCTGGTGGAGGGCGCCCACGGAGCCGCAGGCACAGCGGGGATAGGCAACCGGCTGTTTGCCACCGGTCGCGGGGTGGACGACGATCGCGCCCGGTTGCGGCGCCGTGCTGGGCGGCCGGCGTTGTTTGCGTGCGGCGTCTGAGATGGCCATCAGGTGGGCTCCTGGTTGATCGGTTCGAGGTCCAGCAGTTGTTGCCCCTGGTGGACCATGTTCCAGCGCGCCCAATCCAGCAGCGCCACGTGAAGCTCCCTCTCCTCGTCATCGCTGCGCTGCCCGTCTGGATCGTAGAGGTCCAGCAGCGATTGACCGGCGTCGGCCATCCGCTGCGCAATCGCGAGCACAGGGTCGCGTCGTGCGCAGCGGCCGCGGCAGGGCTGGCACGGTTTCCCGAGAAACGGTCAGTGGCGCCGTGGCTGTGCTCGGCATAGGCCTCCTCCCACTCCTCTACCAAGCTGAGCGCAAACGCGGTCGCGCTGCTTGGTTCGGGGTCGGCGCCGCCGGCGCTGTCCACGGCCTGGTCGACGATGTCCTGCACCTCCTGAGCCAAGGCGATACCGGCATCAATGAGCCGGCCAGACAACGCCGGGTGAGAGGATTCAATGTGCATGTGCTGGCTCCGGGATGAGGCCCCGCCCAATGACCGCGCCCTGTGGTTTCTGTTCTTCTAACAGCACTCGCAAGGGTTGCTCAATGGGCGGGGGTAAAGTGGTGGATCAGTCCTCGTCGAGGGTGTTGTTCGGGTCGCTATCCGGGTCGGGATTGCGGTCGGTTTCGGGGTCCTGATCGCCGGTCGAGGTGTTCAGCAGATCCGGGTCGGTGACGTCGGTCGCTGCGGTCTGGTCGGTTGGTTCGGTCATGTCTTGCCTCTGGGTTAGATGGTGCCCCGCACTTGCACGGCGGCGGGGCGAGCCGCTCCTCGTGGGATAGGGGGCGCGGGTGGGTATAGAGCCCAGTCGGCGCCTGGCCTGCTATGACGTGTCGATGATTCCGCCGGGTAGCTCCGGTTCCGATTGCGCTGCATCGCCAGCGGCTGACCTCAACGTGCCATCGGTCAGCAACCTTGAGACTGCCGTCCAGGGCGGTCCGGGCACGAAGGGAAATCTGTGCCTGGATAACCCGCCAGGCCGGGGCGACTGTTCTGCGGTATTGCGCTGTAGAACACGGGGCTTAAGTCACCCGCGCAGCGTTCCCCAAGTCTTGGGTCACCCGTTCAATCCGTCGCCGATCACACTTCGGTTGATGCTTCCTTCCAGTCGACGCCCACCAGCGTGTCGTTGTCGGTATCCGCCATGCGGCCAATGACGGCCATCACGGCCTGGCGGCTGGGGTGCCGGACGACAGCGACACCGGGGCTCATTTCGTGGGCGGTAATGGTAATTTTCCATTTCGGGTTGAGGTTCCCTTCGGTGACGTACCGACATGCCGCCTGCAACGTGGGTAAGGACTCGTGCTCAAAGTAAGCGGTCATCATCGCGGGCGCTCCCGTGGGGGCCGGCTGGGTGGCCGACGATGAGAGAAAGGATAGCCACAGCTAAATTTATATTCAATAGCGTTTGCTACATATTTATTGCACAAAAAAACCCGCAATAGCGGGGTGGGGTCTACCGGACTGGGCGGCGGCGGTTCAGGCTGCTTGGGCGCCGACGCTGGCCAACCGAATCTGCACTTCATCCCACGGGACGCGGACTGTCCCGCCAGCGTCCTGCGCGATCAAGTCCAGGTCCAGGAGCTTGGCAACGTCGGCGCGGACGCGGCCGAGGGGTCGCCCCAAGCGCGTGGCCAGGTCATCCATAGCCACCGGCCCCAGCCCTTTGAGCGCGTCCAAGAGCGCCAGCCGCGCCGGGGTCAGGTCCGCGAGGAGCTGCGCCGTGGTGGCGTACCCCAGGTGATAGTCCGCTTCCGGCAGGACCTCGCCCGCGTCTAAACGGCGGGCCGTGGTCCGCAGCTCGGCCTGCATCTGCTGCCAGTCAGACAATTCAATCACCGCTTTCGCCATCATGCCCTCCGAGCCGGTTTACATCCGCGCTGAAATCCGCCATCAACTGATCCAGGGAGCGGAACGCATAGGCCACTTCGACCATTCCTAGGTGTTTGTGGTCGCCTTTGCCGCGCTCGTTGTCGTAGCGCACCACACAGCGCCCGTCCCGCCCCGCGTACAGGCGATATTTGAAGGGGTGGGTGCAGCCCGCCACGGGCGGGGCCACGCGCCACACGACCGCCTCGATCACCAGCCCATCGGGCCGCGTGATCTTCTTGCGATACACCGGGATTGCGCGCATCGCCCGTCACGACGCCTTCTGCCGGGCGAGAAAGTGTTCGACGATCGCCTGGTTCACCTGTTTCTTTTCCGAAAGTTCTCGCAGCACCGCCTCTTGCTGCTCTTCCGTGAGTCCGTCGAAGTAGCCGAGCAGGGCCTGCTGGCGTGGGGTCAGGGACGGAGCGGCCAGCAAGGGAGCATCGAGGGCCGCGGAGGGGTCTTCGTGAGCTTGATCCATCCACCCCGCTGGCAACCGCAAACATCGCTCGATATGACGCGCTAGTTTTTCTCCCATCTCTCTATGCCCGCTCAGGTATTGCCAGATCACAGGGGGAGTTCTCTGCACCATGAGAGCAAACGCCGCCTGGTTTCCTTGGGCGCGGGTATCTACCAATAGCTGAAGGCGATCACGTCTTGACATGGCCGCACCATAGCAAACGCTAGTGTAGCCTAGGCTATTTCATAAATGCGTAGCAACGGCTATATTTTGGCCCATGGATATTCGCAGTTACTACGATTCGTTACCGAACGGTGGCCGCCGGGCACTTGCAAAAGACCTGAACATATCGCCTGCGTATCTATATCAGATGGTTACAAAGATACGCCCCATCGCACCAAAGCTGTGTCGTGCTATCCAGATCGCCACCGAAAGCGCCGTGACAGTCCACGACCTGCGCCCCGACATCTTCGGCCCCGCTGTCGGCGTATCGCCGGACCAAGGGAAGACGGCCAGTGAGGACGAGGCGCCGACCGTCGACCGCCGCCGCACCGACCGCCGCATTGATGATCGGCTCCACCCGGCCGCGACGGACGAAGGCCACTCCGCATGACATCCAACCGAGTCCTCCTCGCCTCTCTCAACAGAGGGGCTTCTGCCCGGCCGGGTCGCTCGGCCGGGCGTTTTTTTGGGTCAGTTCGAGGTAGCCAGAGGTAGCCACCCATGGAAGACGATCTGCACATTGCCGAATTCAAGCTCCGGCTCAAGCCGGCCGATGCCGATCTGCTGCGGGCCTTGGCGCGCAAACGCGACGTACCGCCGGCCGTGATGGTGCGGGCGATCGTGATCGCCGCGCTGGCACCGGCCGGGTACAGCGTACCGGCCGCGCCCGAAAACAGAAGGCCCGTCTAGGCCCTCACACACATTGTTCGGGGGGAGAGTCATGGGGAGCAATGCCGCGTCGTCACCGCCAGGGCCTGAGGGGGTCTTTACCGTCCACTTGGATGCGCTCCAAGCCGCGCAGGTCCGCCACACCGCGGCGGCCTGGGGCCTGACGCCGGAGCAGGTGCTCACCGGGCTGGTGGTCAACCAACTGACGGCTTGTGCTGACGGTGTGGTGGACCTGGTTCCCCCGCCGATCACGCTCAAACCGATGTGAGATGCCGCCATGACGTCGTTCCCCTGGACCCCACAGATCGATGCCAAGATCATCGCCGCCCGCGTCCGTGGCGAGCTGCTGCGCGAGATCGCCGCGCGCTTGGGTATATCGCGCACCACGCTGAGTGACCACCTGGCCACCCTCGACGGCGGCCTGACGAAACGCAAAAAGCGGCCGCGGAAATCCCCCGTGACCGGCGTGCCCGGTGTGATCCCGCCCCCGATCCCAGGCGGTCATTCCGAGGTGCAAGCCTCCAAAGACGCCCTGGACGCCCTGCGCCAGCGGGTCGGACTGGAAGCGGATGCCGCCCGCGCGGTCCGCATCGCCGCGCGCCGCGCGGAGAACGATGCGCGGGTGGCCCTGGCGCATCAGGTCCGCATGGCAGAACACCGGGCGGTGTTGACCTGGGAAGTGCTCGCGCGGCGGCATGTGAGAAGCGCATGACGGCGCCCGATTCGCCCAATCTGGCGGCGGCGCTGGCGCATGTCCGGGCCGGCCGGCCGGTGTTTCCGTGCGGGCAAGAGCGGCGCCCGGCCATCCCGCGGGCCGCGGGGGGCAATGGCTTCCACGACGCCACGCTCGACGAGGCGACGGTCGGCGCCTGGTGGGCGACGTATCGGCGCGCACTGATCGGGATGCCGACCGGGGCGGCGGTATGGGGCGGCATCTTCGTCTTGGACGTGGATGTGAAGAAGGGGGCGACGGGGCCGGCGACGGTCGCGACCTTGTGTGAGGTGTTCGGCGCCTTGCCGACCACGGTGGAGGCGATCACCGGGTCCGGGGGGCGCCATCTGTATTTCCGTCACCCGCTGGACGGGCGGACGGTGCCAAACAAACAGAGCCGCTTGGGCCTGGGGTCGGAGTCCTGGGGCACGGGCGGCTATCCGGCGGTGCCGTTCGAGCGCGCGCCCAACGGCCAGTTAGTCACGCCGGGGCTCGATGTGCGCGGGGACGGCGGCTATGTGATTCTGCCGGGGTCGGCGTTGGCGGTGGGCGGGTGCTACACCTGGGCGCCCGGCCGGAACCCGGAGTCGTGCCCGATCGCGACGGCGCCGCCCTGGTTGCTGGCGTTGGTCGCGGTCGATCCGCGGGCCGCGCGGGGGGAACATGGGCAGGAGCGCTCGCCCGCGGCGGCTTCGTCGTTCTTTGCGAAGGTGAATACCAAGGCCCTGGCCGCGCTGCAGGCGTGGGTTCCGGTGTTGCTGCCGGCCGCGCGGTCGTATCACGACGGGTTCCGGGTGACCTCGAAGGCGCTGGGGCGGGATCTGGAAGAGGATTTGTCGATCATTCCGGCCGGGATCCAGGATTGGGGCGAGGAGCGGGGGAAGACCCCGATCGACTTGGTGCTGGAGTGGGGGTCACCGACCACGCCCGCGGATGCGGCGCTGTGGCTGTGTCGCCAGATCGGCATCGATCCGGCGCATCTGGGGTGGCGAAACCGGGCGCCGGAGTCGGCACCGCGTCCTGCTGTGCCGGAGGTCCCGCCCCCGCTTGAGCAAGAGCAACCGCTGGACGGGTGGGCCGTGTGCCTCGACGAGCATGGAATGCCGGTCGATGCGTCGACGGGGCCGCCGTCGCCGCCGCCCCCCCCTCCTGGAGGGTCAGACGGACCGGATCAGCCAGCGGGACGCCCGCCTTGGGCCGATCGGTTGATGTATACCGACAAGGGGGTGATTCGCGGCACGGCCTACAATGTGCGCGAGATCATCGCGAACCGCCCGGAGTGGACGGGCTGTCTCGCCTATTGCGATTTCTCACAACGGATTATCGCGCGGACGGACCCGCCATTTGCGAACGCTGCGCGGGGGGAATGGACCGACGCGCACGACACCGAATTGCGGCATTGGCTCGCGGAGCGCTTCCGCTTTGAGCCGAAGAAGACGGATATTGCCGACGCCGTGCTGGGCGTCGCCCTCGCCAATCGCTTTCACCCCATTCGCGATTATTTGGATGCGTTGGTCTGGGATGGACGCCAGCGACTAGGATGTTCAATCTGACCCGAAATGGCGCCCAATACCCCATGCAAGAACCGTGTTGCCGGGACGCACCGGCAGTCGAGGTTCGGCGCACGGGTGGGTATGATGACGCACGCCGCCCGCGTTCAGACTCAGGCATCGACAA
>NZ_CAIZIZ010000454.1 GCF_903933125.1 uncultured Lamprocystis sp.
CGCCAGGAATCTTTCTTGCGTCATTAAGCCATTCGTTACTCATGATTGACTCTCCTCGTAATCCAAAACCTAACTCTAAGTATAGACTATGCTAGAAAAATTGCATTAAGGCGCGTCCGGTTATTAAATGGCGCCTCGATAGTGCCCAAAGGTCATTGAGGTTGATCGTCACCGCCTCGGACTTGACGGCAGTCAGTGAATTGGTGGACCATTTTACCCGGACTGGTTTACCCATTGTTCGTCGCTGCTGACAATCCCGACGGGAGGGCGTCGCATGAACGATTCGTCCGATTCGATCCGTCGCGACGCTGTTCCCTATCTTTCACTCCTCATCGCTGCGGTCAATGCCCTGATTTTTTTCGTGGTGCGCCACGACTGCGCGCTCGATTACGGCTGTCTCTACCGATGGGGGGGCGAGTTCAACGTGGCGGTGGCGGCGGGGGAGTGGTGGCGTCTGCTGACGGTGGCCTGGCTCCATTGGGACTTCGGGCATCTGATCCTCAATTGCTTGGCGCTTATCTACTTCGGGCGCGCCGTAGAGGCCGCGTACGGTGCGCGGCGCTTTCTCGCCATTTATTTTGGCGGCCTCGTGGCGAGTTCGCTGGCCGTGCTCGCGCTGGCGGCCCCGGCGACGATGACGGCTGGTGCGTCGGGCGCGATCTTCGCGGTGATCGGCGCCCATGTGCCGCTGAATACGCGGCTCGACCGTTGGGGCGTGCTGATGAACCGGCGCGCCGGCGTGGTCCAGGCGAGCACGGTGGCCCTGCTGTTTTTTTCGAGCATGGGTGAGGGGGTCAGTGTGACCGGGCACCTCGGCGGGTTGGTGGCTGGGATGGCCCTTGGCGCCTGGTTCAGGCGAGTGTCCGAGATCCGCGATCGGGCCACCCGTCGTGAGCGCAACGATTCCGCCAAGGCGTGCGTCATCCGTCGGGAGGCGCACACCCTGCCCGTGCCGGTGATCGCCGGGCTGGTGGTCGCTGGCGCGGTGCTGCTCGGCTTCAACCGGACCGCCCAGCTCGGCCGCATCAGCGGCGCGGGCGACCTCTATGTGGTGGACGACACCGATATAGAGCGCGCGCGGGTGCTCGGCTTTGCGCGCGACCTTCGTGAGGCGATCATCGAAGCCCCGCCACCCGATGTCATTCTGCTGCGCCGCGAAGGCGAGGGGTATGCGCTGGGTGTTCTTGGCTCCGTGAATCATTCGGTCGATCCCGACCTGGTGCGCCGCGAGATGGCGCTGAACGTGATGGTCATCGCTCAGCAGGCGCTCGGGGATACCGAACTCGCTTTCGCGATGCTGGACTTTGACCTGCGCGAGACCGAGCGGTTCGATCCCAGCCTGATGGCCGCGGTGCGCGAGCCGGCCCGCAACCTTCGGCGGGCCAAGGACCTTCTAGTCGAGGGCGACGCGGACGGGGCACTGGACGCCTTGGCCGCGGCGTCTCAGGGGCCCCAGTATTTCTTGTCGCCGCGCACGCAGCGGTTGGCGATCCTGGAACAGCAGGGTCGCATCGCGGACGCCGTCGCCGTGGCGGACGAGATCCGCTCACTCTTTTCCGATAACGCGCAAGTGCTGGCCCAGACCGGCAGCGCTTACGTCCGTCTGGGGACGCCGGAGCGCGCGCTGTCGATGCTCGACCAGGCCCTGGCGACCCATCCGGACGAGCCGGCGCTGATCAATGCGCGCGGCGTTGCCCTGGAAAGCCTCCAACGCTATGCGGAGGCGGAGCGGGACTATCGGGATCTGCTCAGGCTACAGCCCGAGGCTGCCGTCGCGCACCGCAACCTGGGCGACGTGCTGGAGGCCACCCGCAGATACGATGAGGCGGTGCTCGCCTACACCCGTGCCCTGGAGCTGGCTGGAGACCAGAGCTGGCTGCGGGTCCTGCGCGCTTGGGCGATGATCGGGGCGGGCCGTTGCCCGGAAGCGCGCGCTGACCTCGAACTGGTGCACCAGCGTGAGCCCGGGAACACCAAGATCTTTGCACCGCTTGCCAATGCGCTCCTGTGTGTCGGCGACTTCGCCGGTGTGATCGCCCGCCTGGCGCCGTTCGCGGACCGACCGGATGAGGACATCCATCGTTACTTGGGCGATGCGTATTTCCTGGCGGGCGACCTGAGTGGCGCGCTGGGCGAATACGCCCGTGTCCGCACGCTTGCTCCCGCGAACGCTTACGCCTCCATGATCCATTATATTGTCGCGCGGCGCCTCGCCGGCCCGGAAGGCGCAGCGTTCGCCGGTGCCGGGCTCGGGCCGATTGGGGATCCCGACCGGGATCTGGCCGATTACATCGCCCCGCTGCCCCCTGACCGCTGGCCCGTGCCCATCGCGAGGATGCTGCTCGGCCAGTTGTCGCCTGAGGATCTGCTGGCGGTGGCCGCCGCGCGGCCGCAGCCCGAGCGCGTGGATTGGCGCTGTGAGGCGCTGTACCACATCGGGGAGCGCGCCTGGCTCGCGGGCGATCGGGCGGCGGCCCTGGATGCCTTCGACGGGGCAGTCGCCACTGGCGCCACCGCGATGATGGAGTACGACCTGGCCCGCTGGCGGGCCAGGCAGGTGCGCGCGGCCGGGTCGGCGGGGGAGGCCCGGCCGCTCTGAGCAACGGATTGGTCAACCGGGAGCGTCGCCTGCTTGCCGCTTGGCGCAGGATGGCGGCTCGCGGCGTCAGGCCGGACCTGGAGCGCAGACCCCCAGTGTTGCGGCAAGCCGCCGTCTCCTGCCCTGAAACGCGCCTTCGCCGACGATCGCGAGGTGCTCACGGTTGAATGACTTGTCACGGGTTGCGCTATCCTGCTGACATATCCGTGGCAGGTCCGCTGGTTCCCCAGCCACGCGCCACTGTCCGGTATCGATCGCCGAGGACCCAACGATGAGCCCCAGTCACCCCCCGCGCAACCCCAGGCCCGCCTCCGGTCCCTTCCGCGCCGACCAATTGCGCGACGGGGACCGCTACGAACTCTCGGCGGGACACCCGCTCTATCGCGCCCCCGCCGGCCCGGTGCATGCCACCGGCAACCTGAGGGGCGCGGCGGTGCTCGACAGCGACCCGGATGTCGAATGGGCCGGCATTGATGCGGGCTTTGCGCCGGAGCCCGGAATGCTGCGCGCGCCGGACGTGGCGGTCGGCCCCCAGCCCGCCGCCGGCCGGGGCTGGATCGAGTCGGTGCCGCCGCTGGCACTGGAGTATGCCGCGTCCGGTCAGGACGAGGTCGATCTCCAGACCAAGATCGCCGAGCTGATCGGCCACGGCACCCGGCTGGTCTGGGTCGCGCGGCTCACCGGCCCGCGGCGGGTCGAGGTCCACGCCGCCGGGCAGCCGATGCGCGTCGCGCGCCCGGGGGAGGATCTCCTGGCGCCCGGTATTCTGCGTAATCCGGTTCCGGTCGATGCGCTCTTCGACCGGGCGGACGGCGACCGGGTGACGCTGCGCAACCTCTTGCAGCGCGCCGGCTACGCGGACCTGGAGGCGGTGCGCTCCGAGGGCCGTGCCGATGGACTCGCCCAGGCCGTCCTCAACCTGCTCGCCGGGCGCGGCATCCCGGTGGACGAGAACACCAGGGCGCGTGTCGGCGCCTGCCGGGACCCCGGTCAGCTCGACCGCTGGCTGCTGGCCGCGGCCACGGCGCAGCGCGCCGAAGGCATCTTTGGCGACTGAGCCGGCTTGGTCCGTGGTCGGCCATTTCATCGTCTGCGGTCTGGGCAGCCTGGGTCAACAGTGCGCTGCGACGCTGACCGACTTCGGCGTCGCCGTGGTCGGCATCGAGGAGCAGCCGCCGACCCACTGGGAACTGCCGGGTCTGGACGCCCGGCTCGCCCGGCTGCTGGTCGGCGATTGCCGTCGCGTCGACCTGCTGGAAGAGGCCGGTGTGCGCGCCTGCCGGGCCGTCCTGCTGGTTGCAAGCAACGAGCACACCAATGTCGCGACCGCGCTGGCGGTGCGCAGCCTCAACCCCCGGGCGCGGCTGGTGCTGCGCTCGGCTCAGGTCAATCTGAACCGGCTGCTGGCGAGCCAGCTCGGCAACCTCGCCGCTTTCGAGGCGACCCAACTCCCGGCTCCGGCGTTCGCGATGGCCGCGTTGGCCACCGATACTGTCGGCTGGTTTCAGCTCAACGAGCAATGGATGCGGGCCGTCGAGGAGACCATCGCCGCGGGGGACCCGCGGGTGGGCCGTGCGCTGCATCGACTCTGCGCCGATGGTCGACTGGTGCTGCGCCACATCCCGGCGAGCGGCGCTCCGCCGGCCTACACCTTTCACGATTGGAACCCGGATGCGCGGCTCGCGCCGGGCGACATCCTGGTTTCGCTGGATACCAAGGCCGCGGCCCCAGGCCGCGGCGATCCGCCGCGGGTCTCGCTCGCCGCGCGTGCCCGTGCGCGGTGGCGCCGCCTGCGCGAGCTGCGGCGTCCGCGCGGACCGCGGGAGGCCTGGCGGCGCCTGTGGCTCGGCGACGGCGCGGATCGACGGCGGCGGGTCGGTATCGTCTACGGCTTGGTCCTCTGTGTGCTGCTGCTCACTGGAACCGCGCTGTTTTCCGGCTTCGACGCGGGCAGCGATGTGCCCGCGAGCTTCTTCGCGACCACCACCCTGCTACTCGGCGGCTATGCGGACGTGTTCGGAACCCTGCGCGGCAGTGCCCCGTTTCCGTGGTGGTTTCAGCTCATCGGGCTGTTCTTCGCACTGTCCGGAATCGCGCTGGTCGGGCTGCTCTACGGCCTGGTGACCGAGGCACTGCTGGCCTCCAAGTTCCAATTCGTCGCGCGCCGGCCGCCCATCCCCACCCAGGGGCATGTTGTGGTGATCGGCCTGGGCCGGGTCGGACAGCGGGTGGCCGCGCTGCTGCAGGCGCTCGGTGCCTCGGTCGTGGCGGTCTCGCTCGATCCGTCGGTGGACCGCGGCCTGCTCCCGCGGCTGCCGCTCCTGGTCGCCGGACTGGAGGAGGCACTCAGGCGGGTCCATCTGGAGGGTGCGAAGAGCCTGGTCGCGGTCACCGACGACGAGCTGCTGAACCTGGAGGCTGGCTTGGCCGTCGCCGCGCGCCACCCGGGCTGCCCGCTGGTCCTGCGCACGTTCGAGCGTCAGTTGACCGACCATCTGACTCGTCTGCTCCCCCAGGCGGAGGTGTTGTGCGCCTACGAGGTCGCCGCCGATGCCTTCGCCGGTGCGGCACTGGGCGAAGGTGTGCTGGGGGTGTTCCGGCTCAACCGCCGGAGCGTGCTGATCGCCGAGTATCAGGTCCAGCCGGGGGACCCGCTCGACGGACTGCTGCTGGCCGAGGCTGCTTATGGGTATGCGATGGTGCCCGTCCTGTTGCAGCGCGCGGGCGCGTCGCCACGTCTGCTGCCCCCGGACGATTGGCGCCTGGCGGCGGGCGACCGGCTGGCGGTGCTGGTGACTGTCGATGGGATGCGCCGCATCGAGCAGGGCGAGCGCGCCGTCCGCCCGGCCTGGTGGGAACTGCGCCTGGAGTCCGTGCTGAGCGACGACGCCCGCTTCGAGGGCGCCAACGCCCTGCACCGCAACGCCGGACTGCACTTGGCGGACGCCCGCGCGCTGCTCGGAGACCTGCCGACGGCCCTGTCGCTGCCGCTCTATCGCTTCCAGGCACACCGGCTGGACAACGCGCTGCGCAAGGTCGGCTGCCGGGCGCGGATGAGGCTTGCCCATCCGTGCGCCTAGCGCGTGACCGACCTGCTCGTCCTGGCCCTGCTGCCTGCCCTGGGGTATGGGTTCGGGCGCCGCGCGGAGCGGCGTCACTACCGCTCGATCCTGGCGCGTGAGGAGCAACTGCGCGATCTGCTGGATGTGACGCATCGGCGACAGATTTTCGTCGGCAAGGGTCCTACTCTACCCATGGCGGCCGCCCGAACCAGGCGGCATAGGCGCGTCATGCGTTGTTTGTTCATCCCGAGGCCGAGCACAATGGATAGAGCACCTGTCACCCGAGTTTGCCGATTCCTGATTGTTCTGACGATCCTGGCTGCGGTGAATCCGGTCGTTCTTGCTGGTGCGGTGGGCCCCGTTCCGCCGCGGACTCCAAACGTCCTGCTGATTACCGCGCACCCGGACGACGAGACGCTGTTCAATCTGGGCCGCTTCCGGGAGCGCGGCTGGCGGATGAGCATTGCCCTGGTAACCAACGGGGAGCATGGAGGTGTCGTCCAGGGGCTGCGGCCGGATTACGATCCGCGATCCGATGACGATATCCTGATCGAGGAAGATCCGGCGCCCGGTGTCTGGCTGACGACGCCTCCCGCCGGTCCGCGGGTGCGTGAGATCCCCACGAACCTGGACCTGGCAACACAGCGGCGCGGTGAGTTTCTCGGCAGCATGGCCCTGCACGGGGTGACGACTGTTTACTTCCTCTCCTCCCTGGCCCGATCGGATTTTGAAGACAGTTGGGATAACGGTGTAGTCAACTGGGACCGTCGCCTGCTCGCCGCCCGGCTCAAGATTGCGGCGCGCGACGCTCGGCCGGACTTGGTGATTACGCTCAATTCGGGCGAAACCTGGGCGCATCGACAGCACTTCGGGCTGGCGCAAATCATCGAGGGCCTCCACGCGGCGGGTCACTTCGACACTCCTGGTCGCCATCGGCCGGCGCTCTATGGGCTGCGCGAGCACGGCTGGTACACTGAATCCCAGGTGCCGCAGGCGGGAGACATCGCCTTCCGACGCGGCCAGCGCTCCCCGGTGCTCGGCCAGAGCTACGAGGAATACTGGCGCACCGCGACCTGGTACTACACCAGCCAGTCGTCCCATCCGGTCTGGTTTGCCGCCCGGGCCGGGGTGAACCTGATCCCCGGTTATGGAGATCAAGATCTGATCCGGCGGCTGGATTCGACCAGAGGGGCTGCGACCATTGATCTGCTGTTGCGCCGTTACCCGCCGAATGCCGCCCGCCAGGCACGGTTGCCCGCGAGGCCGCGGGTGCTGGATTTGAGCGATCGGGCGAGCCGTTAGCTCCGGAGCTTGTGCACGCAGCCTGAACATTGCCTTGCTCCTAAGGTGGTTGGCGAGCGAGCGGGTCGGTTGCCCGTCGTCCGCGCGTAAATCACCCCTCATTCACCGGGCAGAAGCGGCAAGCCAAGCTCCTTAAGAAATGCATTGTGCTTCGCCGTGGATGCCGCAACCTGCTGCTCTAATTCTACCAGCGTCCTGTTCACTGCACCGAGATCGATGACTTCCTCCGGTGTGGCGATACTGACATAGCGCGAAATGTTCAGGTTGAAGTCATTGGCCTCGATCTCCTCCATCGGCACGCGTCGGGCGTAGCGGTCCTCTTCAGTGCGGAACTGGTAGGTCGAGACGATCTTGTCGATGTGCGCGGGGAGCAACCGGTTCTGCCGTTTGCCTTTCTCGTAGTGCTCACTGGCGTTGACGAACAACACGTCATCCGGCTTCTTGCAGCGCTTCAACACCAGGATGCAGACCGGAATGCCCGTGGAGAAGAACAGGTTTGCGGGCAGGCCGATGACGGTATCGATGTGGCCGTCCTGGAGCAGCTTGGTGCGGATACGCTGCTCCGCGCCGCCGCGGAACAGCACGCCGTGGGGCAGGATGATGGCCATCACGCCTTCCTGACCCAGGAAGTGGAAACCGTGCAGCAGGAAGGCGAAGTCGGCGGCGGACTTGGGGGCCAGGCCGTAGTTCTTGAAACGGAAGTCCTCGCCGAGGGCCGCGGTCGGTTCCCAGCGGTAGCTGAACGGTGGGTTGGCGACCACGGCGTCGAACTGCAGCTTCTTGGCGGGGTTCGCCTCCTTGAGGATGTCCCAGTCGTTTAGCAGCGAATCGCCGTGGTAGATCTCGAATTCCGAATCCTTCACCCCGTGCAGCAGCATGTTCATACGCGCCAGGTTGTAGGTGGTGATGTTCTTCTCCTGGCCGTAGATCTTCCCGATGCCGTGGGTGCCAAGCTGCTTGCGCACATTGAGCAACAGCGATCCGGAGCCGCAGGCGAAATCCAGCACCTTGTTCAGCTTTTTCTTTTTTCCGGTGCTCGGGTCCTGGCTGTCCAGGGTGACGATCGCGGAGAGGATGCTGGAGATCTGCTGGGGTGTATAGAACTCCCCGGCCTTCTTGCCTGAACCGGCGGCGAATTCACCGATCAGGTATTCGTAGGCATCGCCCAGGATGTCGCTGGTGGTAGAAAACTTCGCGATGCCTTCGGCGATCTTGGTGATGATGGTGCAAAGCTTGGCGTTGCGGTCCGCATACTTCTTGCCGAGCTTTTCCGAATCCAGGTTGATCTCCGAGAACAGGCCCTGGAAAGTGCTCTCGAAGGATTCGTTCTCGATGTACTTGAAGCCCTGCTGCAGGGTACGCAGCAGTTCGCCATCCTGCGTGCGCGCCTGTTCGGCGATGCTGTTCCAGAGGAATTCCGGCTCGATCACGTAGTGCACTTTGCGGCGCATCTGTTTCTCGAACTCCGCGATGTCGGCCTCGTTCGCGTCGTACCACAGGGTTAGCGGCGGCGTGTTGGGCTGATGCGTGTTGTCCGGGTAGTCGCGCCCCAACTCCTTTTTCGCGGCAGCCTCGTAGTTATCCGAGAGATAGCGCAGGAATAGGAAGGACAGCATGTAGTCGCGGAAATCGTCCGCGTTCATGGCGCCGCGCAGTTGGTTGGCGATGGCCCAGAGGGTATCGCCCAGTTGTTTTTGATCGTTTTCGGTCATGGCGTGGTCTGCTGCGGCGTGGTCTGGGCGGCGAGCTCCGGCAGCTCGAATCGGTAGCGATCCAGGAAGGCGTTCAGGATGCGGCGGAACAGGTCCTTGGTGTCGCTCAGATGGCGTTCGCTGTCGTTGGCCAGGTCGTTGTCCCAATAGAACAGGTCTTCGGTGTAGGCGTTGAAGTAGAGCGTGTCGCGATCGATGTCCGGCCTGCGTTTGCCAGCGTCCTTGAAGGCCATCGACAGGCGGGTCTTGCCGGTACCGTTGTAAGCATAGAGCAGCACGAAATCCTGGCTGTTCAGGTCATCGCGCAGACGGGTCACGAGGCCGCGCAACGTCTTGTAGGTCTGTATCTTCGGCTTGTTGCTCATCCGTGGACCTCGTCGGCGGAGGGGAAGAGTTGCTGCATCAGGCCTTTTTTATGGACTTTGAGGGCTGCCAATTTTTCTGTTTGGGCGGCAATGAGTTCGTCGACGGAAGACAGGAATTCGGCAATCTTTTGTTGCTCGGGCAAGGCTGGAACTGATAGAGGAATATGTGCGAAATCTTTGTAATAAAGCCGCAATCTATCCGCTGTCAGTCCTTGTGAGTGAGACGTAAGAAGCCGCAAGTATCTCGGCAACTTGAGGAGGTAAGCAAAGAAGTCGGAACATACCCCATCCCGTGGTTCAAGAATAACGTATGCAGGGCTTACCATGCAATCTTCACTAGCCACACCAAAAGCCCCCTGCCACATTCGCATCATGTTATATGCGATATCGTCTTTGTATGCTCTCTTGTTGCCTCCGGGTTCCGCAATATCATCGCAGCGACGATCAAGCAGGGAGCGTCTTATTAGGATGTTCAATCTGACCCGAAATGGCGCCCAATACCCCATGCAAGAACCGTGTTGCCGGGACGCACCGGCAGTCGAGGTTCGGCGCACGGGTGGGTATGATGACGCACGCCGCCCGCGTTCAGACTCAGGCATCGACAA
>NZ_CAIZIZ010000455.1 GCF_903933125.1 uncultured Lamprocystis sp.
CGGGCGGCGCTGCCGCGACGGGCGCTGTCTCGGCCGGCTTCGGCGGCGGCGCTGGGTTGGCGACGGGCGGCGCTGCCGCCGGGGGCGACGCGGCGGCGGTGACCGGTGCGGCTGTTGCCGGTGCGACCGATGCCGCGGGGACAACGCTCGGCTGGGCCGGGGTAGAGTCAGCGACGGCCTGCGGTGCGGTGGCCGGTGCAGGCACGGACGCCGTCTGGGCCGCGGGTTCGGTCGCGCTGGGAGTCGGCGTGCTCGTCGCACTCGACTCGGCACTCGCGGTCTGGACAGTGTGGTCAGTCGCCGGCCGGGCGACGGGCTGCGGTTTGGGTCGGGCCGCTGGCCGCCGGGTCTGGGTCGGTGCCGCCGCGGTGGCAACGCGAACCGGCCGGCTCGCAGCCGGGGCCGCCTTGGGCATCGGCTCCGCGGGCGGCGTCGGTGTCACGCTCGGTCCCGTGGGGCCGAACAACTCGGTGGCGCTGATGGCCCCGGCACCTGGGCTGGCGGCTGGGTTCTCGGCCGCCACGCGCGCGGCGATCTCGCGTCGCTCGCGCGCGCGCTCGGCGCGTTCGGCGGCGACCGCGCGCTGACGCGCGGCATAGTCGCCGTAATCCGGCCCGGAGCCGATGATGCTGACCTTGGTGCCGACCCCGACATGCTGGAACAAGACTGGGGCCATCTTGCTGGGCAGGCGGATACAGCCGTGGGACGCGGGGTGTCCTGGTCGGGGAATGGGGCCCGCGTGCAGACCGACGCCGTCATAGGTGACGCGCAGGAAATACGGCATTTTCGCGCCTTCAAAGCGGGCGCCGGCAGGAATCGGATCGCGGCCGGCCTTGGCATCGGAGCGGACCACACCACCGCCCGAGCTGTAGACCTTGCCGTAGAGGTTCGAGCGTTTGTTGGCGACCTTTTCCAGGACCTCGAAACGGCCGGTCGGGGTGGGATGCTTGCTCACGCCCGACGCCACCGTGGTCCAGCCGACTTGTTCCTCGCCGTCATAAAAGCGGGCCTTTTGCTCATCGGTGTTAACCACGATGTGCGAGATCTTGCGCCCGTCACCGTTCCATTCGTAGAGCTTGCCGGACTTTGGCTTCTCCTGGGGTGTGGGGATGGGCTCGGGTGCGGCCGGTTCGGCCGGTTCGACTGCCACCTGTGGGGTCGCGGCGGCCGGCGTGGCAGTGGGCTTGGCCTCGGGTCTGGCCAGGAAGCGGGTGACTTCGGTGCAACCGGTCAGATTCAGCGCAAGCGGGGCGGCCAGCAGCGTGGCGAGCAGCCGGACGGACAGCGCGCCGGTCGGTCGGTCTGGGGGAGAGTGAGTGATCTTCATGGGAATTGTTCCTGCGCCGCAATTGAGGGATCGGAGCTAAGATAATTGTCAATGCTGCTAAGGATAACCGCTAGACGGCCGGAGGGCACGCACGAGCCAATCCGGTGTTGGTGGCGGAGCCGTTGCGCCTATCCACCGGTTGTTACCGGCAGGACGGCGCCGAGGTACCAGGACGTTTTAAGGTGATTTCGGCGGAAAGGATCTACCGACGAGTAGGAGCGGCTCAAGTCGCCCCTACAGCCCAACCGAATCTTGCAGGCTTGCGCCGTCGGGATGGGCATTCCCGGAAATCGCCTAACCGCCGGTGGCGTTCATGTGCCGCAGAATCACCGGGTGGCCATTCAAGGCAAACTCGTGTCCGCGCGGCTTGATGGACATCGCGGACACAATGGCCTGTTTTACGCGCGCATCGTCGGTCGGATTGGCACGCAGCGCGCGGCGCAGGTCGACCGAGTATTCCTGCCCCAGACAGAGCAACAGCCGCCCCTCGGCGGTGACCCGCACCCGGTTGCAGTCTCCGCAGAAATTGTGGCTGTGTGGGGAAATGAAACCGACCCGCGTGTCGCTACCCGCGATCCGGAAATACCGCGCCGGCCCGCCCGTGGACTCGGTGGTGGGAATCAGCTCCCAGTGACGCTCCAGGTCGCGGCGGATGGCGTCGCTGGAGTAATAGACCGCGGCGCGGTCGTGATCGCCGATCGATCCGAGCGGCATTTCCTCGATGAAGCTGATGTCCAGGCCCCGCTCAACGGCAAAGCGCACGAGGTCCGGCACCTCGTCATGATTGCGGCCCTTGAGGATCACCGCGTTCAACTTCACCCGCTGGAAGCCCGCCGCCAGAGCCGCGTCGACCCCCGCCAGGGTCTTATTCAGGTCGCCCAGGCGGGTGATGGCGTGGAAGCGCTCGGGGCGCAGTGAGTCCAAACTGATGTTAATGCGGGTGACGCCCGCGGCCTTGAGTCCGGCGGCATAGCGGGCGAGTTGGGTGCCGTTGGTGGTCAGAGTGAGGTCGCGGACACCGGGCAGCACGCCGAGTTGCTTGAAGAGCCACACCACGTTGCGCCGCACCAGCGGCTCACCGCCGGTCACCCGAAGCTTCACCACCCCCAGTTCACTGAAGCAGCGCCCAAGTCGGGCCAGTTCCTCCAGGGTCAGAATCTGCTTGTGGGGCACGAACGCCATGTCCTCCGCCATGCAGTAAAGACAACGCAGGTCGCAGCGGTCGGTGACCGACAGGCGCACATAGGTGACCTGCCGACCGAAGCGATCGACGAGCTGACTGGGCAGGGGCGCGGACTGGATGCTCACGCGGGTTCTCTCCTTCGCGGCGGATGACCTGGGAGGGGGGGGAATTCAGCCGCGAATGAACGCAACTATGCGGACAAGGTAGCCTGTTGCGGACAGAAACGACACCCCGGCGAATCGATGGGAAATGCCCTGAAAGACATCGAACAGGTCGAATCCAGCCTCTGGGAGGCCGCCGATCAGCTCCGCGCCAACTCCAAGCTGACCTCCAGCGAGTACGTGATGCCGGTACTCGGCATCATCTTCCTGCGCCACGCCGCCAATCGCTATACCGCGGCCAGGGCCGCCATCGAGGCCGACCAAGCGGCGGGTAAGATGCCCAAGCGTCCGCTGATCCAGGCCGATTTCAAGAAACGCCGGGCGATGCTGCTGCCGCCGGAGGCGCGGTTCGACGCGTTACTGCGGCTGCCGAAAGACGCCAACCTGGGGGCGGCATTGGTCAGCGCCATGCACGCGATCGAGGCCGAGTTCGCACCGCTGGTCGGTCAGCTTCCCAAGGACTACGAGAGCTTCGATCCCGGGTTGCTCGAAAACCTGCTGCGCATCTTCGACAGCGAAACCCTGCGCGCGGCCACGGGGGATGTGTTCGGCCGCATCTATGAATACTTCCTGATGAAGTTCGCCATGCAGGGCGCGCAGGACAGCGGCGAGTTCTTCACGCCGCCCGCGCTGGTGCAGACCATCGTCAACGTCATCGAGCCTGACCATGGCATCGTCTTCGATCCGGCCTGCGGGTCGGGCGGCATGTTCGTGCAGTCGAGCCATTTTATTGAGGACCGCGGCGCGGACACCAGCCATCGGGTGACCTTCTACGGTCAGGAGAAGACCGGGACCACCATCCGTCTGGCCAAGATGAATCTCGCCGTGCATGGCCTGGAGGGCGACATCCGCGAGGCCAACAGCTTCTACGAGGATGTCCATCATCTCAAGGAAGGCAAGCCGCTCTGGGGGAACTGCGACTTCGTCATGGCCAATCCGCCCTTCAATGTGGATATGGTCGATGCCTCCCGCGCCGCGGGCGATTGCCGTCTACCCTTCGGGCTTCCAGGCACCACGAAGAACAAGCAGACGAAGAAAGAGACCGTCTCCAATGGCAACTACCTCTGGATCTCCTACTTCTGGAGCTACCTGAATGCGCGGGGACGGGCGGGCTTCGTCATGTCCTCCCAGGCGTCCAGTGGCGGCCACGGCGAGGCAACGGTGCGCCGCAAGCTGGTCGAGACCGGCGACGTGGACGTGATGATCGCCATCCGCGCCAACTTCTTCTACACCCGTTCCGTCCCCTGCGAACTGTGGCACCTGGACCGGGGTAAACCGGAAGCGCGGCGCGATCAGGTGCTGATGATCGACGCCCGTAACGTCTACCGGAAGGTGACGCGCAAGATCTACGACTTCAGCCCCGAGCAACTCACCAACCTGACCGCTATCGTCTGGCTCTATCGGGGGCAGACGCAGCGTTTCCTGGATCTGGTCGCGGGCTATTTTGACCGCATTCGCGACGAGATCGCCCTGATCGAAGAGGCGGTGCTCGCGTTCGAGGACAGCCTCGTCGAGATCGAGGACGGGGTCAAGACATTCGCTGATGGCGTTGGCGCCATCGCGGAGATCGAGGAGTCGCAAAAGCAGCCGCTGGCCGATGCCCTGGCCGAGTTGACCGAGACCGAGAGCGCCTACGAGACCGACCGCGCGTCCTTGATCGACGCCCTGGCGACCTTCGTCGAGGTGACCACCAAGACACCACCCGCCGGCAACGCCGATCAGCACGCCGCCCGGCACGCTTTCGCTCCGCTGGCCGAGCGCATCAAGGGCCTGGTCAAGCAGATCGATCTGCTCTACAAGCTCGCCGCCCGCGCCGCACAACTGGCCCAGGATCTCGCTCGCGATGAGAGTGTAGGGGCGAATTCATTCGCCCGCGACGTCAAGGCCCTGCCACGCCGCCTCAAGCAGCTCGATGCCGAGCGCAAGACCGCGGTCGAGCAGCTCAAGCTTGCCGTCTATTTCCATCGCCAAATCCTCTGGCTTCAGGAGCGCTTCTCCGAGGCGGAGTTCATCGCCGTGCCGGGTCTGTGCAAGGCCGTCACCCGCGCCGAGATCGCCGCCGCCGACTGGAGTCTGACCCCCGGCCGCTATGTTGGCGTCGCCCCGACCGAGGAGGACGAAGACTTCGACTTCGAGCGGACCCTGCGCGACATCCATGTCGAGCTGGCGGACCTGAATCGCGAGGCGGCCGAGCTGGCGGCGCGGATTCAAGAGAATTTCGAGAAAATCCCGTAGGGGCGAATTTATTCGCCCAAAATCCCAAAACTGCGAGATCGCCCGACCAACCCGCCGACCTCAGCCCATGCCACGTGACGATCTACTCAAAGGACGCTTTTCCTCCCCCGGTCACGTCTACCACGTCACGACCTGCACGGAAGCGCGTAGGCCCTTGTTCCGCGATTTCCCCTGTGGAAGGCTGGTGGTGAAGGAGATGCAAGCACTGAACAACACTGAAACACTGACATCGCTTGCCTGGGTCATCATGCCCGACCATGTCCACTGGTTATTTCAACTTGGGAACGACCGGACATTGTCGCACGCCATGAAGGGCTTCAAGGCCTCTTCGGCATTGAGTATCAACCGCTTCCTGAATCGCCGCGATCCAGTCTGGCAACGCGGATTCTACGATCATGCCCTGCGCCGGGAGGAAGATCTGCGCACCGTCGCGCGTTATATCGTCGGCAACCCGCTACGCGCCGGCCTGGTCCAGCACATCGGAGACTATCCGCTATGGGACGCCATCTGGCTGTAGGGGCGAGCTCATTCGCCCGGAATCCCCGGTTTGACGACGGGGCGAATGAATTCGCCCCTACAAGGGCGCCGCGCGACATCCCTGTCGAGGCCAGCGGCCGGAACCGCGAGAAGACCGCGCTGGTCCTCCGGATTGTAGGGGCGAATTCATTCGCCCCGCTAGCAGCGCGGATTCAGCCGAATCTTGAGGAGTTGCGGATGTGAGTTGGACTGACTGCAAACTCGGCGATGTGCTGATGCTCAAGCGCGGCCACGATTTACCTGAGCAACGACGTGTCGATGGTCCCATACCAGTCGTTTCATCTTCCGGGATCACCGGCTGTCACCAAGAGGCAAAAGCTCAAGCGCCTGGTGTTGTCACCGGTCGATACGGCACTCTCGGTGAGGTCTACTACATCGACCAAGATTACTGGCCACTGAACACGGCGCTTTATCTCGACTTTGGCCATTTCAGGCCGTCGAGGCCAGTTGATTCAGCACGCGTTGCCAATCCTGGCGGGAAATAACGAGGGCGTCCGGGTCTGCGGTTGAG
>NZ_CAIZIZ010000456.1 GCF_903933125.1 uncultured Lamprocystis sp.
GCCATCAGGTCGCACGGCTTCAGCCAAGAGTCGTCGAACCCGACAATACTTCTTAGTGATGCTCTGATTGCCGATCATCTGTTTTTCATTTGAAAAGATACTTCAGCGTTTGTCTTAGTGATTCTCGATTTTAGCAGCGGACCGTGTTGAGGGTAGTGTCTGCGCCAGAGAATGATGCCTCACGATCGGCACTGATCAGCGACACTGAATAGACGCTCGCCGGGAATTGCTGGCAAGTAAACTAACACCCAAACATCCTACCCAGCGCTTGTAGCCCGGAGGACCGCGCTGTCTGATTCCGACTCCGGCTGGCGGTGTCAAGCGTCTCTTGGGGACCTACGTGGTCGGAACGTCAGGAACCAAGACCTAAAAAGACGCTATAAAAGTCAACACGACGCGTCGAAAACAGACCGTTGTCAGTATAGACTCGAAGAGATCCTCAAACCGTGATCTGGGTCACGTCTTGGTGATCTTGCCGAGTCCGTCTCGGATCGACCGATCGCTCATCTGCGGGCCGATAATCTGGCTAGCGGTTTGTCGGACTTACAGCGTAACAGATTGATATTTATCGATTTAATGACGCGCTGAAAAGGCGGCTAAACATCTGTTTATCAACCTGTTATCAGATTTTTTGCGTTTTTTTGCGTCCATTTGCGGAAATCAATTCCTTTTTAGTCGATCTTGTACCAGGGTACCAACACCAGACCGCAATCGGAGGCCCCGCGTGCAGACCACCACCACCCCGCCCAGGCTCCTGGCTGACCAGCAGACCGAGGCCTTTGACGTCGAGTATGTGATCCCCCAGTTGTGGGCGCTGATCGAGCCCCATCTGGAGCCGCGCCTGGCGCGGCCGTCGCGCTTTCTGGATGTCGGCGGCGGCAATGGCATCTTTACCGATCGGGTGCTCGATGCCTATCCACAGGCGGAAGGGGTCATCGTGGAGCCTTCCCAGACGCTGCGCGAGCGCAATCTGCCGCGTCCGTCCAAGACGTTGGTGAGCGGCACCTTTCAGGGCGCCGCATTTGATCCGCGGCACCGGTTCGACGTCATCTTCTTCAACTGGGTTCTGCACCATTTCGTGGCGGATACTTATCGGCAGACCCAGGCGCTGCAACTGCCGGGACTCATCGATGCGCGCAACCTGCTGGCACCGGACGGGATTCTGGTGATCTTCGAGAATTACTATCCCGGCCTGCTGATCGACGATCTGCCGTCGCGCCTGATCTACACGCTGACCGCGAGCCGCTTGCTCAAGGCCTTCACCCAGCGCTTGGGTGCCAATACCGCCGGGGTCGGCGTGTGTTTCCATTCGCTGCACGCCTGGTTGAACAAGGTCAGCCAAGCCGGGCTGACGGTCGAGGCCACCCATCCGGGGTATCGCTACGGCACCCTGTCGCCGACCAAGCGGCTGCTGCTCCACATGCGCAATGCGGAGGTCGGGGCCATCATCGCCAGGGCTGATGCTTGAACATGGGCCGGAACCCGCGGGTGGAAATCGGCTTCGGGGTTTCGTTATGCTACGGGTTGGGCTGACCCCAGAGGAGGACTCAACCGATGAATGCACTCCCGCATTACGACCCCGACGACCCCTATCCGGAGAGCGATGGACAGCCCATGGCGGAGAATACCGAACAGTATGAGTGGCTGGTCAAGATCAAGGAAAATCTTGAAATTCTCTTCGCCCAGGACCCCAATGTGTTCATCGCCGGAGATCTTTTCTGGTATCCGGTGCCCGACCGCCGCATCTCCGGACCGGTGGCGCCGGATGTGATGGTCGCGATCGGCCGACCGAAGGGCCGACGCGGTTCCTACAAACAATGGGAGGAGGGCGGTATCGCCCCCCAGGTCGTCTTCGAGATTCTGTCGCCGGCCAACAGTGCGATGGAAATGGCCGACAAGCTCGCCTTTTACGACACCTTCGGGGTCGAGGAATACTACGTCTACGACCCATCCCCCAACACCCTTGAGGTCTGGCTGCGCCAGGATGGGCGGTTGCGCCGGATGTCCCATCTCAGGGGCTGGACCAGCCCGCGGCTTGGAATCCGTTTCGCCCTGACCGGTGAGACGCTGGAGATATTCGATCCCCAGGGGCAGCCGTTCCGCAGTTCAGTGGAACTGGCGCAGCGTGCGCGCCAGGCCGCTTCTTTGGCTGAACAAGCGGTCGCTCGCGCTGATGAGGCGGACGCTCGCGCCGAGGAGGCCAGCGCACGTGCGGCGCAGGAGTCGATTCGTGCTGAACAGGCGACCGCGCGGGCAGAGCAGGAACGCGACCGGGCCGAACGTTTGGCCGAGCGTTTGCATGCGCTGGGCATCGAGCCCTGAGCTGGCTGCTAAACCGCGCCCAGCGCGGTATGTGATGTTCTTGGATGGGATCGGGCCGGGCAGACTCGACGATTGTTGGATCTGGCGCGGTTTAAGGTGATTTCCGACAATTTGGATAGCGGTCAGTGTAGGTGCGACTTCAGTCGCACCTGCGTCCGGGTCGGTGCGACTGAAGTCGCACCTACATCCGAACCGATGGTGGGTGGTATCTGGTATTCCGGAAATCACCTAAATTTTTAAAAAGTATAAAATTTTAAACCGCGTCTCCACCGAGGTTGGTGAAATCCCCAGGGCCAAACACACCATGAAGATTACGCATTTCGCGCTGGACGCGGTTTAAATCGCCACCAACACCCTCCCATGGGTCTTCCCGGCGAGTACCCGTTCGAATACCTCGGGTAGGTCCTTGAGCCCGACCGTCTCCGAAGCCAGCCCCTCCAGATTCCGCGGTTGCCAGTCAGCGGCCAGGTGCCCCCAGAGTGATTTGCGCAGCGGGTAGGGCACGTCGACCGAATTGCATCCCAGCAGGCTGACCCCGCGCAGGATGAAGGGCATGACGGTGGTGTGAAGTTCATGCCCGCCGACCAGCCCGATGCTTGCGATGTTGCCGCCGGGGACGACGGTGCGTGTGATCTGGGCCAGGAGTTCACCGCCCACATTGTCTACCGCGCCGCCCCAGCGGGCCTGCTCCAGCGGGCGCCGGGCCTCCGCCAGCGCGTCGCGCGGCAGGATCTGCGTCGCGCCCAGTCCCTGCAGCCAGTCGGCGAGTTCCGGCTTGCCGGAGATGGCCGTCACCTGGAAGCCGAGCCGCGCGAGGATCGCCACCGCCATGGCGCCGACCCCGCCGCTGGCACCGGTGACCAGCACCGGCCCCAGCGCCGGATCCTGCCCGTTGGTCAACATGCGGTGAACGGCCAGCGCCGCCGTGAAGCCGGCCGTGCCCAGGATCATCGCCGTGCGGGGATCGAGCCCGGCGGGCATGGGCACCAGCCATTCCGCCGGGCAGCAGAGATAGCCCGCGAAGCCGCCGTCATGGTCGAAGGTGAGGCCCCAGCCGGTGACGATCACGGCGTCGCCCGGCTGATAGCAGGGATGGGCCGACTGCTCCACGACGCCGGCGGCATCGGCCCCGCCGACCAGCGGGAAGGTGCGCAGAATCTTGCCGCGCCCGGTCCCGGCCAGGGCGTCTTTGTAGTTGACCCCCGAATAATGGACCCGGATCAGCACCTCGCCGTCCGCGGGGGTGGGCTTCGGCAAATCCTCAAGGCCGGCGTGGTGGCCGGCGGCGTCATGATGGATGCGAAAGGCGGGGTAGGTGGTCATGGTCGGATGCTCCTGTGAAACTGTTTAGGCGATTTCAGTCAAATCCTTGATCTGTAAAATGGTTTTCCGGCAATCGCCATGAGTGAAGTCCAGATCACTTTGTACCCGCACGACAGACAGGAGGTCGAGGCTTCAGCCGGACGCGGCGCCGCCCGCTAAAGCGTCGGCCTCCTGTCGAGTCGTCCCGGTCACCGGAGGGAGAGCAGACGTGGTACGAAGTTCTTCGGAAGTTGCCTTAGCCTGCGACAGCCACCGCAATCTTGCCGATGCGGGCCTGCCACTGCGCCGGGCCGGTGGTATGGACCGACTCGCCCCGGCTGTCGACTGCCACCGTCACCGGCATGTCTTCGACCTCGAACTCGCGGATCGCTTCCATCCCCAGGTCACCGAAGGCGACCAGCCGCGAGGATTTGATCGCCTTGGCGACCAGATAGGCCGCCCCGCCTACCGCCATCAGATAGACGGCGCCGTGACGGCGGATCGCCTCGATCGCCGTGGGGCCGCGCTCGGCCTTGCCGACCATGCCGATCAGGCCGGTCTGGCTCAGCATCTGCTCGGTGAACTTGTCCATCCGAGTGGCCGTTGTCGGACCGGCCGGGCCGACCACCTCGTCGCCCACCGGGTCGACCGGACCCACGTAATAGATGAAGCGCCCGCGCAGGTCCACGCCTTCCGGCAGACCCTCGCCGCTGTTGAGCAGGTTCACCATGCGCTGGTGGGCGGCGTCGCGCCCGGTCAGCAGCCGGCCGGAAAGCAGCAGGCGCTCGCCGGGCTGCCAGGTCGCGATCTCATCGCGGGTCACCGTGTCCAGATTCACCCGGCGGGCACCGGCGGTCGCGTCGTAGGCGATGGTCGGCCAGTCGGTCAGGCGGGGCGGCTCAAGCTTAGCCGGACCGCTGCCTGCGAGCGTGAAATCCAGATGTCGGGTCGCGGCACAGTTGGGGATCATGGCGACCGGCAGCGAGGCCGCGTGGGTGGGGAAGCTCAGGATCTTCACGTCCAGCACCGTGGTCAGACCGCCCAGCCCCTGGGCGCCGATCCCCAGCGCATTCACCTTCTCATAGAGTTCCAGGCGCAGTTCCTCGATGGGATCGGCGGCACCGCGGGCCTTGAGTTCCTGGATATCGATATGTCCCAGCAGTGACTCTTTCGCCATCAGCATCGCCTTCTCGGCCGAACCGCCGATGCCGATCCCGAGCATGCCCGGCGGGCACCAGCCGGCGCCCATGGTCGGCACCGTCTTGAGCACCCAGTCCACCAGACTGTCGCTCGGGTTCAGGATGGTGAACTTGGACTTGTTCTCCGACCCGCCGCCCTTGGCCGCGAGGCGCACCTCCACCTGATCGCCGGGCACCAGCTCCACATGAACCACTGCCGGGGTGTTGTCGCCGGTGTTCTTGCGGGCGCCGATCGGCGGGGACACGATGGACGCGCGCAGCACATTGTCCGGATGCTGATAGGCCAGCCGCACGCCGGCATCGACCATCTCCTGAATGCTCAGCCCCGTGTCCCAGCGCACCGCCATGCCGACCTTCAGAAAGACCACCACCGAGCCCGTGTCCTGGCAGATCGGCCGATGGCCCTCGGCGCACATGCGCGAGTTGATCAGGATTTGGGCCATAGCGTCCTTGGCGGCCGGGGATTCTTCCGCCTCGTAGGCTGCAGCCAGCGCCTGGAGATAGTCGCGCGGGTGGTAGTAGGAGATAAACTGCAAAGCGTCGGCGATGCTCTGGACGAAATCGGACTCGCGGATGGTGGTCATGGGCTTTTTATGGTAGCGGTTGAGGATCAGCGGATCTTAGCCCAGTTCGCAGTTTCTGGTACCTGGTTACCCGTTCGCTTACGAGCACCGTCTGCAATCACCGGGTGCAATCGCGGTATCCTTGGCGCTCATGGACCAATCGACCTTTAACGATCTGTGCCGCCTGCTGGAGCGGATCGAGCCACTGAAAGACCAGCGCCGGCTCAAGGCGCTGGTGTCTCTTGCCCTGCTGAACCACCAGGTGATCGGTGAGGTGCAGTGGGACGGCGCACCGGGGGTGGTGATCTCGGAGCTGATCCGCGCCTGCCGGGACTTCGACCAGCCCACCGAACAGGGTGAGACGCCCCTGTGCGCCTTGCTTGGCGCGCTCCGTGATGAGGGCCTGGCCGATGGCCGGGTCAAAGCGGACTTCGACCGCCTGCGGGAGCGCCTGCGCTGTTCCGGCCCCGTGGTCGACTGGCCCCATGACCCCTATCCCGGCATGTTGGCCCTGGACCACACCCAGGCGCCAATCTTCTTCGGCCGCACCGCCGAGACCGCGGACCTGCTGGCGCGCCTGCAGACGCCCCAGGGCAAGCGCCTGCTGGTGGTCGCCGGCGCCTCGGGGTCCGGCAAGTCCTCCCTGGTCCGCGCCGGCCTCTGGGGCACCCTCAAAGACCCCGCCCGCACCCCGATCGCCGGTTCCGCGGGCTGGGTGATCACCGCGATGAAGCCTTCGCAGCCACGCCTTGATCCCCTGCAGAATCTGGTCTATAGCCTCGCGCCGGCCGGCATCCCCGGCCTCGGCGATTCGCACCAGGAAGCGGCGGCCCTGCGCACCACCCCCGCGGGCCTCGCCGAACTGACCAGGCGGGTGCTTGCCGGGCGACCCGCCGGAGCCTGCTGGCTGCTGATCGTCGATCAGTTCGAGGAACTCTTCACCAGCATCGCGGACGCCGAGCGGCAGGCCCTTCTGGATACCCTGCTCCCGGTCCTGGGTCAGGTCGGTTACCCGCGCCTGGTGATCACCATCCGGTCGGATTTCCTGGACCGCTGCATCGCAGACCCCGGCCTGCGCCTCGCCTTCAACGACTGCGCCCAGTACGGCGTCGGCGCCCCCGGCCCGGCGGCCATGACCGAAATGATCGAGGGTCCGGTGCGGGGGCGCACCCTGGCCCGGCCGGTCCGGCTGGTCGACGCCCTGACCAACCGGCTGGTCAGGGACGCGGACCGCCAACCGGGCGGGCTCGCCCTGCTCGCCTTCGCTCTCAAGGATCTATATAGTGCCTGAAAGTAAACCGCAAAACATCAATGTGCGCAATCTGTTATAATCTGACCCCAAGATCGAAGTTGGTGCCGCGCGCTCTCGATGGGGCGCGAGTGAAATCCGTAACCAACTGATTTGCAAAAGCCAAGATGTACACGACACCGGTTTCTCAGGGGCATTCGGCCCCAAACCGAATCAGAACCCATGAAACTTCGTCATTCGATACCCCATGCGCCAGGTCA
>NZ_CAIZIZ010000457.1 GCF_903933125.1 uncultured Lamprocystis sp.
GGCTCGTCTTTCGCCGTTTACTTGAACAGATCGCCAGGACCGACCAGGTTCCCGAGAAAAATCTCATCCATGGTTACGATTGGCGGCTACACAAGATGTAGGGCAGGAGGAGCTAACCGCCCACCCCCTTTGTTTTATTCGCCCCAGGAGATGCCCGATGACCGATCAGACCATGACCCTGTCCCTTGAAGCCAATCCGCCGGAGGCCCTGACCCAGGATGAGTTGGACGACCTGACCCGCGCCCTGCGCGGGCAGTTGGACGTGCCGGAACTGACCACGGGGGTGACCCTGGCGGGGTCGGCGTCCACGCCGGTCGGGGCGGGCGCCAAGGGGCTCGGTCAGGACTTGGGCGCGCTGGTGTTGCAGGTTCTGCCCGAGACGGTGCCGGCCCTGGTGGATTTTCTCAAGGGCTTCGTGACTCGCGAATCGCGGGTCAAGCTCAAGGTGCAGGTCGGCGCCAATCTGGTCGAACTGGATTTCGATGCGCGCACCATGGACGCCGCGCGGGTGGAGGCGCTGGCGGGGCGGTTGCAGCGGCAATTGAGCGGTGATGCCGCCGCGTCTGGGGCGCCCTGATGCTAAGCGCGTAGGATGCGGTGAGGAACGGACACTGGTGGCGAATTCGCTAACCCATTACAAAGCCCGTCGCAGCGCGGCGAGGTCAGCGACGCCGAGTCCGGTGATCGCGGCGATGGCCGCATCGCTCAGGTCGGTACCGTGGATCAGATTGATGGCCGTCAGGCGCAAGGCTTCGGCCCGACCTTCCTCCCGACCTTCCTCCCGACCTTCTTCCCGACCTTCTTCCCGACCTTCTTCCCGCGCATCCTTGAGCAAGCTGCGCTCGTCGCGCAGCGCCCGTTCGCGCACGAAGGCCAGGCGCCGGGCCTCGGCGTCGGCGCTCAGGGTCTTGAGTTTGTCCAGCGCGGCGCGCACCGGTGGGTCGACGATCTGCGCCATGATGTCTTCCTCCTGCCAGTGTTCAAAGAGTGTGATCCAGGCGCCGAGTGCGCCCCCTGTTTGTTGGAGCCGATCGGCCTTGCGCAGTTCGATCAGGTTGAGCTGCAGTTCCTGACCCAGGGTCACCGTCGGGCGCGCGGCATCGCGCATCTCAAAACACCACAGCGCCTGGTCCTGGTGCGCCGGGTCCTGGAACAGATCGAAGTCGAGCAGATGGATGCCGATGGCCGGCTGGAGCCCGTAGGTTGGGGTGAGGAACGAACCCCAACATCCCAGCTCCAGGCGCGATAACGGCGCACCTGCATCTCGATATTGTATTGGCGGCCCGCGGCGTCTTCGGCCAGCAGGTCCAGAATGATGTATTTACCGTGCAATTCCGCGGCATCAATGGCCGGATTTTTGACCGCGATGTGCGTGATCGGCGCCGCACACCGGCGCACGGCATTGATCAGCGCCACCAGCAGGTCCGGGGCGTCGCCGAACAGACGCTTGAATACATAGTCGTTCTTGGGGTCGAGCAGGTCGCATATCGCAACGGGTCCGGCGGCATGGGTCGAGTGTCGAGCATAGCACCGTCGCTGACCCGCGGGGCACCTACCCGTAGGCTGCGGTTCCGATCATACCCGACGGGCGGGGGGGGGTTGCGGGTGCTGGGGGTTGGATGATGCGGTTCGAGTACTCACCGCATCCTACGTGCTCACCGCCATCGGGGTTAGAATGCCGGAAACCAGGCGCAACCACGGACTCCCATGCCCCCGGCGGCTCAGAAATATGCCCTGCTGATCGGCAACGACCGCTATCAGGATCTGCCGGATCTCAAGGTCCCGGCGGCGGACGTGGCGGGGCTGGCGCGCGTGCTCACCGATCCGGCCATCGGCGGGTTCGACCCGACGCTGGTCAAGACCCTCTCCAATCCCGATTACGCGGTTGCCCATGAGGCGATCGGCCGGTTGTTCGCCAACCGGCAGCATGACGATCTGGTGCTGCTCTATTTCTCGGGTCACGGCGAGCTCGATCGCACCGGTGGACTCTATCTCGCGCTGCCCAACAGTGCGCGCGACTGTCTCGACGGCACCGCCCTGGCCGCCCCCTTCATCACCGGTGTAATGGACCGCAGTTCGGCCGGCCGCCAGATCCTGATCCTCGACTGTTGTTACGCCGGCGCCATCGGCCGCAAGGGCGCGGTGGTGACCGCCGCGACCTTTGGCGCCGACCCGGCCGCGGCACCGGCGGCGGACGCCGGTTACGGGCGGATCATCCTCACCTCATCGACCGCCGGCGAGTCCTCCTGGGAGGGCAACCGCGTCATCGCCGGCGTGGAGCGCTCGCTCTTCACCCATTTTCTGATCCAGGGTCTAGAAACCGGCGAGGCGGCGGCGGGCGCGTCGGCGGTGAGCGTCGAGCAACTCTATCGGTATGTCCATGCCGCGGTGGTCAAAGCGACCGCCGCCGGGCCGCGGCGCATGACCCCAGAGCGGTTCGGCCAAGTGCGCGGTGAGCTGATCCTGGCTCGCAATCCCCATGCGCGGGCGCCCGTCCCGGACCCCGAGGCCTTGCTGGGCGCCGAGCTGCTGGCCGATCTGGGGTCGGTGAACCACCGCACCCGCATCGGCGCCGTCGGTGAACTGGCGAACCTGATTCACCAGCCATTGCTGCGTCCGGTCGTCATCGCGGTCTTGGAGGAGCGGCTCCCGCGGGAGCGGGATTTTCAGGTGCGGGGCTTGATCGAGGCGGCATTGACGGGCGCCGCGGGTGCGAGGCCGCCGGAGCGGGCGGCGGACGTGCCGGGGCGGCCCGACACCCAGGGCGAGGCGGCCGCCGATGCGCCGGGAGGGGCGCCGCGCACGCGCGAGGAAACGCCGCCGGCCGCGTCGGAGCTGGCGCCGACCGCCGCGCCCTTGCGGACGAAGCCCGCGAGCGCCGATCCGCCAGCCGCCGGGGGTCGCCGCCGCGGCAGACTGGTCGCCGTCGGAGTTGGCGTTGCGGCCGTGGCGGCAGCCCTGGTATGGGTTTCCGGCAGAGTGCCGACGCCGGGGTCGGTGTCGTTCGGCGGCAGCAGCGGTTCGGGGGCAGAGGAGCTGACCACGCCGGCGCCCGCCGCCACGGCCGCTTCGCTCGCGCCCCTGCCGACCCTCACCGACATGGTGAAAGAGTGGAAGTCCGCTGATCCGGTGGTGATCCAGCCGATCCTGCCGATGCCCGTCACGCCGGCGGCAGGGACAGCTGGCGGCGGCAGTGCGCTCGCGGGCGCGGAGGTGCCGGCCAAACCTGCTCCCAAGGTTGTGGCCGCCGCGGTGCCCGCACCCCTGCCGACCTTCACCGATACCCTGAAAGACGGTTCCGCCGGGCCGACGATGGTCAGGATACCCGCCGGGACCTTCCAGATGGGCTCCCCAAACAGCGAACCGGAGCGCTCTTCGGATGAGCAGCAGCATTCAGTGGCGATCAAGCAGCCCTTCGCCATCGGTAAGTACGAGGTCCCGGTGGCGCAGTTTCGGGCCTTCGTGGCGGCGAACAAGGGCTATCAGACCGAGGCGGAAAAGGGCGACGGCTGTTATGGTTGGAAGGATGGCTCCTGGCAGCAGGACAAGGCCTTCTCCTGGCGTTCCGTCGGCTTTGAGCAGACCGAGGATGCGCCGGTGGTCTGCGTGAGTTGGAATGACGCCCAAGACTAAGTACATCAATATAATTGCTATAAGTCGCTAATTATTGCGATTTCTTTATATATCAAGTGCTTACAATTATTAACGCCTACAAATATTTAACTTGAAGTACTTA
>NZ_CAIZIZ010000458.1 GCF_903933125.1 uncultured Lamprocystis sp.
CTGCATCGAGGCCGACAAGAAGACCTACTATGCGCTGTTGGAGCGCAGCCAGCGTGCGGGGCTTCAGATCGATGACTGGCTCACCTGGTTCGTCGCAACGGTGCTCAAGGCCCAAGATATCGCCCGCACGCAGATCGACTTTATGGTCGAGAAGGCGCGCTATTTCGACCGATTTCGGGATAATCTCAACGCCCGTCACCAAAAAGCGATTGCCCGGATGTTCGCCGCGGGCCCGGCCGGGTTTGAGGGCGGCATGACGGCCGGGAAGTATATCGGCATCACCGGTTGCTCAAAGGCGACCGCGACGCGCGACCTGGCGACCCTGGTTCAGCTCGGCGCCTTGATCAGTCTGCCCGGCGGCGGGCGCAGTGCCCGCTACGGGCTGGCGCGGGTATCGGTGCAGATCCTCGAATGACGGGTGGTACCGGATAGCCAATGACGGTGCGCGATAGCATCAGCAGGCCATCGACATGGGTGGCAATCGCCGCGGCGCGCAGGAACCTCCATTGGGGACCGATATCAAACACACCATCCAGAGTTTCATGCAGGGGCGCGCGCCAAGGTGCGTCGGGGTCGCGGGCGGGCCTTGATCATCGTTCCGGCCAGCGACGGCCTGTCCGCAACTGGAGGTCGAGGCTTTAGCCGGTGGAGATTCCCGAGATCTCAAAGAAAAACAGTGGTGCCTGCGCGCCGGACCGGCTAAAGCCTCGACCTCCAGTCGCCGGAACGATGACCAAGGCCCGCGGGCGTTATCGCCGACGATGAACGCGATGGGCTGGGCCGCCTCCTTCAGTCCGGCCAGGCGGTCTGCCCAATCGGGTATCCGGGCGTGCGTCGCGGGGTCGTTGGCATCGACCACCAGCGCGATCCAATCGCAGGGACGCAGGCGCGTCTCGATCCAAGGTTCGAGCCCGGCGGGATCATCCCGGCCGGTGCGGAAACAGTCGCTATCCCAGCCGGTCATGTGACTGGCGGCGTCCCAGGATGTCTTGGCCCGGACACGTAAGGCAGCGATCACCGCATCCGCTTCCGGACCCAGCGCGATGCACACCGGTGCCGGCGGCCTTTCATCGAAGGATCCCAGAGTCGCGAGCCAAGCCTCGGTCTTGGTCGGCGCTGCGGGTGGCAGGACCGCCGCCGTGGCTGTTTCATGGCTCATACTGGCCAGACCGCCGGTGACCTTCAGCATGGCCCCCGTCGCGAAGGCTTGGAGAACCTGACGTCGCTGCATGGGTGGATACTCCGGGGGTCGTGTTGTCAAATCGGCCCGATGGCATGGGCGGGTTGATGTCTGAATGATCCAGAGGCCGATCAGCCGTGCTCCCGCACCAGCGGGCCGAACCGGCGCCACCGCGCCTCGGCAGCGATGCCCGCCCATGCTGAAGTGTTGGCAATCATTCCGGCTAACGGCCATGGCGCCCGCGCCACCCCGAAACCTGAAAGTCCTCTCGATCACTGTCGCCAATGCTGGCCTGCGAGGCTGCGTAGTCAGGGCTTCCAGCCCTGACTGTTCCAGCCCCGACGCCGCCAGGCCAGGATGGCCTGACTACGCACTTTCACGGTAAAGCGATCACCCGGATTGATCCACAGATGTCACAGATGTACACAGATGAAGAAAGGTATCTGTGTTCATCTATGAACGTCTGTGGATGCCCTTTACGCCCTGGCGTCACGACGGAAGCCGGCTGGGACGACGACCAATGCCTCCCTGGAGGTCACATGGTCGATCATGGGTGAAGACTGGACCTCCCCGGCCAGTTCCTATCCCACTCTCCTACCAGTGTCAGGCTCAGGATCCGCCGCCGCGTAGCCCAGTCGGCGGGGTGAACCATGACGACGTTCTCCCGATCGGTGTATCTTGCCTATCCAGATATTTGGCCCAGCATCCCCGCAAGCTCTTCTCTAGTTAGCTCGCCTTTTTTGGGGATCACTTCAAATATCCTCACTGTGTAGCGGCTCCAATAAAGTTCTTTTCCCGTAGGGCGGAGGGTAAATGCATTATGCGGAAAAGGAAAGATTTTCGCTGCATTATCATACACCGATTCTGGGTAGCAGATATGGTCATCGGCGATCAGGTATCTGACTCCGATATTTCCAATAATAGGGTAGAATACAGACGAACATATCATCTCGACTTTGGCCATTTTTGCCTGAGGCCGGGCGCTGTGCACGGGTGGGCTGGACCAGGGCCGGCGGCTCCTGCGGAGGTGGCGGCAGCGGGAGACCGGCGGTATCGTCTGAAGTCGACCAAAACACCAGCCGTCAC
>NZ_CAIZIZ010000459.1 GCF_903933125.1 uncultured Lamprocystis sp.
AGCGGGCCGTGCGCGGCGCGCAGTTCTTCGATCAGGCGCTCGGCGGACGCGGTGGCGATGACACGGGGGCAGGGGTCGCGCATGGGGTGGACCTGTGGCCGGGCGGGGTTGGAGATACCGTCCGGTAGGGTTCAAGACATTCCGGACGGGGCGAATGCCCTCGTCCGGTATGAAGGCTGCGGCCTGCGGTCTTAGAAGAAGCCCAGCGCCTTGGGGCTGTAGCTCACCAGCAGGTTCTTGGTCTGCTGGTAATGGTCGAGCATCATCCGGTGGGTCTCGCGCCCGATGCCGGACTGTTTGTAGCCGCCGAAGGCGGCGTGGGCGGGGTAGGCATGGTAGCAGTTGGTCCAGACGCGGCCGGCGTGGATGCCGCGGCCCATGCGGAAGCAGCGGCCGGCATCGCGGCTCCAGACCCCGGAGCCCAGGCCGTAGAGGGTGTCGTTAGCCAGATGCAGGGCCTCGGCCTCGTCCTTGAAGGTCGTCACCGAGACCACGGGGCCGAAGATTTCCTCCTGGAAGATGCGCATGCGGTTGTGGCCCAGGAACACGGTGGGCTGGATGTAGTAGCCGCCCTCCAGATCGCCGCCCAGGTGGGCCGCGGCGCCGCCGGTCAGGACCTCGGCCCCTTCCTGACGACCGATCTCGAAGTAGCTCAGGATTTTCTCGCGCTGCTCGCTGGACGCCTGGGCGCCGAGCATGGTCTCGGTGTCGAGCGGATTGCCCTGCTTGATCGACTTGACGCGGGCCAGCGCCTTCTCCATGAAGCGCGAGTAAATGGACTCCTGGATCAGGGCGCGGCTGGGGCAGGTGCAGATTTCGCCCTGGTTCAAGGCGAACATCACGAACCCCTCGACCGCCTTGTCGAAGAAGTCATCGTCGGCCGCGCAGACATCATCGAAGAAGATGTTCGGCGACTTGCCGCCCAATTCCAGGGTGACCGGGATCAGGTTCTGGCTGGCGTACTGCATGATCAGCCGGCCGGTGGTGGTCTCCCCGGTGAAGGCGATCTTGGCGATCCGCGGGCTGGAGGCGAGCGGCTTACCCGCTTCCAGTCCGAAGCCGTTGACGATATTGAGCACGCCGGGGGGCAGGAGATCACCAATCAACTCCGCCCAGACCAGGATGCCGACCGGCGTCTGCTCGGCGGGCTTGAGTACCACGCAGTTGCCGGCGGCCAGGGCCGGGGCCAGCTTCCAGGTGGCCATCAGGAGCGGGAAGTTCCACGGGATGATCTGGCCGACCACACCCAGCGGCTCATGGAAATGATAAGCGACGGTGCTCTCGTCGATCTCCGACAGCGACCCCTCCTGGGCGCGGATACAGCCGGCCTGACCGGGGTTCGCGTAAATCATGACAGTCACTCCTGAAAATTCTGATTATGAACAGACCGTGCGCGGGCTGGAGAGCGCGGGCGGGCGGCCAGTGTGGAGGTGACAGCACGGGTCGTGCCAATGCTCCGGCTGGGCACCACACCGGGTGCAACTCCAGGTCCAGGAGCGGGGAGGGCGGGGCAACGGCCGCCTGGAGACGCCGGGCGCGTAGCACAAGGGCGAGCGGCTGTGCTGATCGGGAACAGTCCGGCGGGTGCGACTGTGCCGTTTTGGCACAGTGGGCGGGTACGGCGCGTTTCGTCAGTCCGTGCCATGGCCGGACCGCCGACACCGCGGCGCGTGCCCCCGGCTGACTGTCCTTTCTGGGATCGCGGGTGCGCGCCTATACTTGAGCGATCCCGCCCGGCCGGTGAATTGCCGGCGTTCGTCACCGACGGAGTCCCTGCGATGCCGCAGCTTGCCCGCAAAGAAGACCGATTCACTTACGGCGCCTACTGCCGCTGGCCGGATAACGAGCGCTGGGAACTGATCGACGGGCAGGCTTACGACATGTGCCCCGCTCCGACCCGCGGTCACCAGCAGATGGTGCTGGAGATCGCCACCCAGGCGCACGCCTTCCTGCGCGGCGGCCCCTGCGAGGTCAATGTCGCACCCTTCGACGTCCGGCTGCCGAAGGCCGACGACTCGGTGCCCTGGTTTTCCGGATGCGATCGACACCCGGCGTGATGATCAAGGCCTGCGATGGTGGGCGTGCGACATGGATAGAGGCCGTGATGGGATCATTTCACCTGGCAGGGCATTCCGTCTCAGTGTGCTGGTTCGCGATCCGGCTCCGGCCTCGATCAAGATTCCGGCCACTTGGGCTCGCCGGGTGCGTAGTCAGGCCGTCCTGGCCTGACACCGTCAGGGCTGGAAGCCCTGACTACGCACGCCGCTGGCCGGGATATTACGATCAAGGCCCCGGCTCCCACGCTCCAGGCGTGGGAGCCGGTTGCGACGCGCAAGCCGTCGCGTGGCGCTACCGGCCGCTGGAGCGGCCGCACGGCATTCCCACGCTGGAGAGTTTGGGCAAGTATTCGTTGTAGGTTGGGCTGAGGAACGAAGCCCAACGAGCAGACAAACGTAAGGCGCTGAAATGTTGGGGTTCGTTCCTCACCCCAACCTACGGCATTGCGATGTTTTCGGGTTCGGAGCGAATACTTTCACAATCTCTGGAGCGTGGGAACGAGAAAACGGATGTTTTCTTCATCTGTGAACATCTGTGACA
>NZ_CAIZIZ010000460.1 GCF_903933125.1 uncultured Lamprocystis sp.
CCCGGTTGAACCCTCGGCTTCATGCCACCACGCCGCTTCGTGCGGCCATCAACGGAAGTGTAGCCTTCCGTCGCCCAACCGGGGCCACTCAATGCCAGACGCCACACCATGACTCGTCGGTCTGAGGCGAAGCCTCGCTAGCCTGTTGTTGTGGCTGTTCGTGGGCTTTCTGGTCTTCGCCGCGGGGATGATGGTGTTTTACCAGCCCAAGCCGCGCGAGAGCCGCGCCTCCCTGGCGGCGACCCTGGCGCTGGGCCTGCCGGTGGGCGGGGCGGCCGGGTTCATCGGCGGTCTGCTCGGGGTGGGTGGCGGCAACATCATCGTCCCGGCCCTGGTGGCGTCCGGTCTGGAGCCCAAACGCGCCTCGGCCAGCGCTGCATTCGTGGTGATCTTTGCCTCCATCAGCGGCTTTCTGGCCCATGTCCAGGTCGCGCGAATCGACACCACCCTGCTCGGCGTCACCGCGCTGGCGACGATGGCCGGCGCGGCCTTGGGTGCCTGGCTGGCGACCGAACGCCTGTCAGCCGCGCAGTTGAAGCGCACCATTGCCCTGGTCCTGATCGCGGTCGCCATCAAGACGGCGTGGGATCTGCTGTGGCCGTAAGCCAGGATGCCGATGGACTTTTTCTCTAAACGATTCATCTCTGAATCAGGAACCCGAACATGAACGATGACCGTCAAACCCTCCTCAAGGCGCTCGACTTCCATGGCCACCGCTGCTGGGCCAGTGTGGCCGGTGTCCGCGTGGGGCTCGCCGCCCTGCGGGTCCTGGAGGTCAAGCGCTCGGGCGGGCGCCAACTCCACGGCTTTGTCGAGATCGGCGAGGACCATGGCGGTATGTGCTTCGGGGATGGGGTGCAGTACGCCACCGGCTGCACCCTGGGTAAGGGCAATCTGGAAAAGACCCCTTACGGCAAGCTTGCGGGGACCCTGATCGAGCGGGCAACCAACCGGGCGATCCGGGTGACCTACAAGCCGACCCTGCAAAAGCAGATCGGTGCCTCCGCCTTCATGACCAAGCGCGGCCAGGGCATCGAGCCGGACGACATCCCGGAAGCCGAGCAGTTGGAACTGGTGGACCTGATCTGGAATGCCCCGGAAGCGGACATCCTGACACTCGGCGAGGTCTTCGCGTTTGAGCGCGACTGGCTGCCGGAGGTCATGGGCTTCGTCCCCTGCACCGCCTGCGGGGAGCTGACCGCGCGGGCCTATCTGCGGGTGCTGGGTGACAAACATGTCTGCATCCCCTGCTCCGGGTACGAGCGCTGACCACCGATTGAGACCAAGACACTCACCATGAACCCGGAAACAATCACCACCGCCGACACCCACGCCTTGCGCCCCTGGCTCTGGGGCCTGCCTCTAGCCGCCGCTCTCTGGGTGGCGCTCTATTGGCATCTCTCCGATCTCGCTGACCTGCTGGTGTCGGCGGCGGGACTGTCGCGCGCGACGCACTGGGGCGAGGCGACCCACTTCTTCCTTTACGACACCCCCAAGGTGTTGCTGCTGCTCACCGGTATCGTCTTCCTGATGGGGGTGATTCAGACCTTCTTCGCCCCGGAGCGCACTCGGGCGTTGTTGGCCGGGCGGCGGCTGGGGATCGGCAACGCCATGGCCGCGAGTCTGGGGATCGTCACGCCCTTCTGCTCCTGCTCGGCGGTGCCGCTGTTCATCGGTTTCCTCTCGGCCGGGGTCCCGCTGGGAATCACCTTTTCGTTTCTGATCGCCGCGCCGATGATCAACGAGATTGCACTCGCCTTGCTGCTGGGCCTCTTCGGCTGGAAGGTGGCGGCGCTCTATCTGGGGATGGGGCTCCTGATCGCGATCGTGGCCGGGCTCATCATCGGTCGGCTCAAAATGGAGCGTTATCTGGAGGACTGGGTGCGTGCCATCCACCAGGGTGCGGCGGCGGCCCCCAACGGCCAGCGCTACACCTGGGTCGAGCGCTTCGAGGCGGGTTGGCGCCATGTGCGCGAGATCGTCGGTAAGGTCTGGCCCTATGTGCTGGTGGGCATCGGGCTCGGCGCGGCCATCCACGGCTTCGTGCCGCAGGACTTCATGGCCAGCTTCATGGGCCGCGATGTCTGGTGGGCGGTGCCGGCGGCGGTGGTGCTCGGGGTGCCCATGTACACCAATGCCGCCGGCATCCTGCCGATCGTTGAGGCCCTGATCGGCAAGGGGGCGGCGCTCGGCACCACGCTCGCATTCATGATGAGCGTCATCGCGCTCTCCGCACCGGAGATGCTGATCCTGCGCAAGGTGCTCAAATGGCCCCTGATCGCGACCTTCATCGGGGTCGTGGCGACCGGCATCCTGCTGGTCGGTTATGTCTTCAATCTCGTTCTGTGAGGAGTCTCATCATGAAAACAATCAAGGTCCTGGGTTCCGGCTGCCGCAACTGTCAGACCACGGCGCAATTGATCACGGAGATCGCCCAGGCCAAGGGGGTCGACATCGCGTTGGAGAAGGTCGAGTCGATGGCCGAGATCGTCGGGTATGGGGTCATGTCAACGCCGGGCGTGGTGATCGATGGGCAGGTGGTCCATGCGGGCGGCGTGCCGGACCGCAAGAAGGTCGAGGGCTGGCTCGGTTGACCCCCTTTGCCGACGGCAGTTTCGGCCTTGATCATCGTTCCGGCCGACGCTACTTGTTGCGAGCCCAAGGCTTCAGCCTTGGCGGACCGATCCAAGGCTGAAGCCTTGGACTCTTGATCGCCGGCCGGAAGGATGACCAAGGCCAACATAGCTTTCAACGCGAATAGGAGATACAACATGAAAAGACCAATTGAAGGTTTGGCGAGGCACGTTCTCGCGCTGGCTGCGCTACTGCTGGTCTTCGGCGCCGTCGCTCAGGCGCAATCCACGAAACCCAACATCCTGGTCATCTGGGGCGACGATATCGGCACCTGGAATATCAGCCATAACAACCGTGGCATGATGGGTTACCAGACGCCGAACATCGACCGCATCGCCAAAGAAGGCGTCGCCTTCACCGACTACTACGGGCAGCAGAGCTGCACCGCCGGCCGCGCCGCCTTCATCAGCGGCTCCGTGCCCGTGCGCTCCGGCATGACCAAGGTCGGCCTGCCCGGCGCGGCGGAAGGCTGGCAGAAGACCGATGTGACGATGGCCACTGTCCTGAAAAGCCAGGGCTATGCCACCGGCCAGTTCGGCAAGAACCACCAGGGCGACCGCGACGAGCACCTGCCCACCATGCACGGCTTCGACGAGTTCATGGGCAGCCTCTACCACCTCAACGCGGAGGAAGAGCCCGAGAACCGCGACTACCCGAAGGACATGAAACTCGCTAACGGCAAGACGTTCCTTGAGCAGTTCGGCCCCCGCGGTGTCATCAGGGCCAAAGCCGACGGCAACGGTGGCCAGACCATCGAGAATCTCGGCCCCCTCACCAAGAAGCGCATGGAGACGATCGACGACGAGTCCATGGCCGCCGCCAAGGACTTCATCACCCGCCAGGCCAACGCCGGCCAGCCTTTCTTCTGCTGGTGGAACGGCACCCGCATGCACTTCCGCACCCACGTGAAGCCCGAGCACATCGGCATCTCCGGCCAGGACGAATACGGCGACGGCATGGTCGAGCACGACATGCACGTCGGCGAACTCCTCAAGCTGATCGATGACCTCGGCCTCGCCGACAACACCATCGTCCAGTATTCGACCGACAATGGCCCGCACTACAACACCTGGCCCGATGCCGGCACCACCCCCTTCCGCAGCGAGAAGAACTCGAACTGGGAAGGCGCCTTCCGCGTCCCGGCCTTCATCCGCTGGCCTGGCCACTTCCCGGCCGGCACGACCCTCAACGGCATCGTGTCGCACGAGGACTGGCTGCCGACCTTCGCGGCCGCCGCCGGCGCGCCGGACATCAAGGAGAAGCTGCTCGAGGGTGGCGTGGCGCTCAACGGCCGCACCTACAAGAACCATATCGACGGCTACAACCTGCTCGATTACCTCAGTGGCAAGACTGCGGAGTCACCGCGCAACGAGTTCATTTACGTGGGCGACGACGGCGCCGTGATGGCCATCCGCGTCGGCGACTGGAAAGCGGTCTACCTGGAGAACCGCGCCGAGCAACTGCAGGTTTGGCGCGAGCCCCTCGTCCACCTGCGCCTGCCGCTGCTCTTCAACCTGCGCCGCGACCCGTTTGAGAAGTCCCAGCACAACTCCAACACCTACCATGATTGGATGATTGATCGGGCGTTCGTGCTGGTGCCCCTGCAAGCTGTGGCCAGCAAGTTCCTCCTGACCCTGAAGGACTATCCGCCGAGCCAGACGCCGGGCGACTGGAGCCTCGATTCGCTGGAGAAACAGATCAAGGGCATGGTCAATCCGGGTCAGTAAACCCTTCAGATCGAGCGGCGCCGTCGGGTACTGGCGGCGTCGCTGGTGTCTTGGGGACATCCGCGTGAGACTCTTGCGCAGATCCACCGTCCTGGCCGCCCACCTCGCCCTTGCCGCGGCTTGCGCCGCATCTTCGGCATCGGCAAGGCCAGGGTCGGCAAACACCTTTCCGCTGCTCGTCTCGCAGTTATAGCCATCGGACGTAATAACCTGGCGTAGGGGCGGGTTTCAAACCCGCCCCTACCTCAAGGGTCTGTCCGGATATCAGGTTGGAAGGCCATAACATGACGGCTCGTTCCACCCCGATCAGGCGACGAACCGACACTGGCTCGCCGCCGTACGCGTATCCATATTGCGACCGCGGGTCGTGTGATCCTCGATCTCGGCGGCGGTACCGATGGCGCGGCCGTACAGGAAGGTCGTGAAGGCACCGTATTCCAGGAAGCGCGCGTCGACCTCTCCGGCGACGTAGGGCCGCCACAAGATCTTCAGCAGGATTACAGCGATGACGGCGTCGACGTTGACGCAATAGACGTTGCTGCTAACGCCGTAGCTGGCCAGGACATGGACCAGCTCGTGGTAGAACTCGTGGGCGAGGAAGGCGGTCTCGGTGAAGCTCCAGCCATCAATCAGGGATTGGACCGGGACGCCGCCGAAGCGCCCCGCGCCCTGGCGCGCCGGGCTCACCGACGCGCCGACGATCGTCGCCGCGATGCGCAGGTGCCAGGGCAGGTTAGCCAGGGTCGTCACCGAGATCCGCTTGTGCAGCAGCGGCCGCCAGGCGAGGTGGAAACAGATGGCGGCGAGCACGGCATCCGCGCTCGGATGGCGGCCCCGGGCGGCGGCAAGGCCGGTCAGGTAGCGCAGGATCGCGGTCTCGACCACGCCGCGAGCCCGCGCACCCGCGAGCATCGCCGCGGCCACGGGGTCCGGCTCGGCGGCGAGCAAAGTGCCGGCCTGCTCCGGGGTCGTCGCGGCGATGCGCGCATCGACGGCGACGAGCGGATCGGCCAGGTCCGTGATGCCCGATTGCCGAAAGACCTCCAGCAGCGTCTGCACGGCCGTTCCGGCCGCCTGCACCAGGTTCGGCCCGAGCAGCGCGACCGCCCCGCACAGCGCCGTGTTCGGGCTGCTGCCGGCCTCGCGGGCGGCATGCGCCGCCGCCAGCATCGGCGTGCCGTGCAGATCGACATAGGCGTTCAGCGCGACATTGGCGAGCGCGCGACCGGTGTCGTCGGGGTACTCGCGCACCAGGGCCAGGACCAGGTTCTCCTCGTAGGAACGGGTGGCCAGGTCCAGGCTGCTGACGCCGTGCAGCCGCGTGATCTGAGTCTCCGGGTCCATCATGGACGCCCCGGAGGCGTCCTTCATGATCTCCCGCGGCGGGATCACGCCGATTTGGCGGTTGAACGCCTCGATCTGCCCCCGATAGGGATCGACGGCCGGCACCGGCTTGACGTCGAGCGCATGGGGCAGGGCCAGCCCGGTGCCATCGGCGAACCAGCACTTCATCGACAGGTCGCCGATCGGCGCGAAGTCCGGTTGCCGACGGTTCAGCGCCATCACGGCGGTCATGGCCGATGGAATGTCGGCGATGTTGGTGACGACCGCCCCTTTGGCCGAGCAGACCGGGTTGTCTGCGGTATAGATGGCATCGACGCCGAACTTCTCCATAAACCAGCCTTCCTTGGCGGCGGCGTTATCGCCGCTGCCGGCGATCGCACCGGCGTGGCCGCACGCCTTGGTCAACCGGTCCTTCCAGCGCCCGACGATGCAGGCGATCACCGGCTTATCGAACACTAGGTCCCGTTCGTAGTAGCCGCCGGGCTCGATGTACATAACGGCCGCATGGCTGCGGCGGTCGTTGTGGAAGGCGTGCGTGAACTCGGCGGCCGCGAAATGGATATAGACGTCCTTGCCGGACGACAGCGATACGGTGGTCCCCCAGCCGGCGGTCAGCAGGTAGACGGCGATCGTGGTCGTGAAATTGCCGGAGTTCGAATAGATGGCGACCGTGCCCGGCACCAGCGACTCGGCCGGATGGGTGCCGCCCAGCGCGCCGCCGATGCGCACATGATGGTGGGCGTCGGCGATGCCGAGACAGTTGCCGCCGAAGACGTCGACCCCCTGGAGTTGACAGTATTGGCGGATGATCCGGGCATCGCTGAGCGGAACCTTCTCGGTCAAGATCACCACACGCGTGAGCAAGGGGTTGACGCGCACCGCCTCGATGACCGCGTCATTGACCCCGGCCGGCGGCACATAGACGACCGCGACATTGAAACGGTGGCCGGCCTTCAAGGCCTCGGAGACCGTGTTATAGACCGGGATGTCGTTGAGCTCGGTCTTCAGCACGGAGCCGGACCGCCCGGGCTGCACACCGCAAACTACGTTGCCGCCGGAGTAGGTATGGCTGACCGGGGTCACCTCGCGGCTCTCGTTGCCGAGGATGTTCAGCACGCACACCCGGTCGTCGCGGGTCGCGAGGTGGGCCAGGTTACCGTTGCCGACAAAATAATGGGGAAACTCGGGGATGCCTTTGCGGCGCATGGCGCCGAGAAAGTGGGAGTCGTTGGCAGACATAGCGAATCTCGTGCTGCGGGCGTATTTTTCGGGTTCGGGGTGAGTAACGGGTCAAGAACAAGTCAAGCACTGACACAATCGTTGTCGTTGTCGTTGTCGTAATCGAGTATCGGGCATTCGCACCAGGCTATATGGCGAATCGAAACCCGATGGACATCGGGCCGCTCATGCCCGAAGTGAATCGCTTATCCGATTACGATTACGATTACGACAACGACAACGACAACGACAACGGTAGTTGTTTAACCTGTTCCTGACTCGTTATCGAGGCGCCATGTAATAACCGGACGCGCCTTAATGCAATTTTTCTAGCATAGTCTATACTTAGAGTTAGG
>NZ_CAIZIZ010000461.1 GCF_903933125.1 uncultured Lamprocystis sp.
ATTCGAGGACGCGGAAGTCGATACGCTGCTCAATCCGGTGTTGATTATCGAAGCCCGGTAGGTTGGGGTGAGGAACGAACCCCAACGATCGGCGGCCGGGATGTTGGGGTTCGTTCCTCACCCCAACCTACGGGCTACGGGCTGTCCAACGCTCCATCAGCCTGCCCGAGGGGACCGGTGAATTCGCCACCAGTGTCTGTGCCTCACCGCATCCTACATTGATCTCGTGGCCGGAATACGGCCGTGATCATCGTCCCGGCCGGTACCAAGGCGTCGCGCACCGGTCGAGGCTTTACCGTGAAAGTCGCGCAGCGACCCTGTGGGAGCGGCGTCCCGCCGCGATGGGGCCGGGCGCGTAGTTGCAGATCACCGCGGCACCGCATCGCGGCGGGACGCCGCTCCCACGGGGGACATTCATCTTCCGGGGCGGCTGATTTCCCTTCCATGGCCGTTAGCCATCAGTTATCGTGTTCGGTGCCGATGAGGATCTATCAATGAGAACACCCTTTCACCAACTGCCGCGCGCCCATGGTCTGGCGTTGGGCAGCGGCCGGTTGCGGGTCGAGCCGACGGATTTCGTGGTGGATGAGCAACTCGGCTTTGCTCCGGACGGCGAGGGCGATCACCTGCTGTTGTGGGTGCGCAAGACTGACACCAACACCGAATGGGCGGCGCGGCGGTTGGCCGAGGTCGCCGGGATCGCGCAGCAGGACTTGGGCTATGCCGGGCTTAAAGATCGGCGGGCGGTCACCAGCCAGTGGTTCTCCCTGCCGCGCCCGCGTGATCGGGACCCCGACTGGTCGGTGCTGGCCGCCGAGGGGATCGAGGTCCTGGCGGTCCATGCGCACCGCCGTAAGCTGCGTCGCGGCAGCCTGGCCGGCAATCGCTTCCGTATCCTGGTGCGCGAGTGGGCGGTCGACCGGGATCAGCTTGCCGACCGCGGTGCGGCGATCCGCCTCAAGGGCGTCCCCAACTACTTTGGTGAACAGCGCTTTGGCCGCGATGGTGCCAATCTGGCCCGCGCCGATGCCCTGTTCCACGGTGCCATCCGCCGTCCTTCCCGTCATCAACAGGGTCTCTGGCTCTCCGCCGCCCGTTCGCAGATTTTCAATGACGTGTTGGCCGAGCGTGTTCAGCGCGGCGATTGGGATCAGCCGCTGCCGGGTGACTGTCTCAACCTGGCGGGCAGCCACTCGTTTTTTCCGGCCGAGGCCATCGACGCGACCTTGATTGAACGCTGCGTCCGTCTGGATCTCCACCCCACCGGCCCGCTGTGGGGCCGCGGCGATCCGCCCACCGGCGGCGCGGTGCGCACGCTGGAAGAGGCGGTTGTCGCCGGCCTTCCCGGCTGGTCCGCGGGCCTGGCCCGCTTCGGCCTGGAGCAGGAGCGGCGCGCGCTGCGGCTGCCGGTGCCGGATCTCGCGTGGGTTCAGGCCGAGAACGGTTGCGAGCTGACCTTCCAACTCCCTGCCGGGGCTTATGCGACCGCGGTCTTGCGTGAACTGCTGGAGTGGACGCAGGGCGGTGACTTGTGAGCGCCTGTTTTCGCTCTGAACCGGGCCGGTTCAGGCGCCGCGCCAGGTGGTCCGCGGTCCCGCTCGCACTTGCCGTTGCCGTCGGCGCATTCGCCCAAGACCCCGCGGCATCCGGCGGCATGGACGCGCCGATCGTGGTCCCAGGGACGAACGGCCCCGCCCCGGCGGACCAGACGCAGACCGCCAAACCGGAGCTGATGCTCGCCGAGGTCTACACGCCGGGCATCGACCTGTCTGACTACTGGGTCAGCGAGAAGCTCGACGGGGTGCGCGCCTATTGGGACGGTCAGCATCTGATCACCCGTGCCGGTCACCGGATCGCGGCACCGGACTGGTTTACCGCCGGGTTTCCCGCGGTGCCTTTGGACGGGGAGCTGTGGCTGGGGCGTGGTGGTTTCGAGACCCTGTCCGGCACCGTGCGTCGGCTGGAGCCGGACGCGGATGCCTGGGCCAAGGTGCGTTACATGGTCTTCGATCTGCCGACTTCACCGGACCCGTTCGGCCGTCGGCTGAGCGCCTTACGCGCCCTGCTCGCCGAGTGCCCAAGCCCCTATCTGACCGTCGTCGAGCAGTCGCGGGTGGCCGACCACGCGGCCTTGATGGCCCGGCTCGCGGCCGTGGTCCGGGACGGCGGCGAGGGGCTGATGCTGCATCGCGATTCCAGTCGCTACCGCGGTGTGCGCTCGGCCGACTTGCTCAAGGTCAAGCCCTACGAGGACGCGGAGGCACAGGTCATCGGCCATCTTCCCGGTGAGGGCAAATACGCCGGGATGCTCGGCGCCCTGCTGCTGGAGGACACGGACGGGTGCCGGTTTCGCATCGGCACCGGTTTCAGCGATGCCCAGCGCCGCGACCCGCCGCCGCTCGGCAGTCTGGTGACCTATCAGTTCCACGGGCGGACCGAGCAGGGGCTGCCACGGTTTGCGAGCTTTCTGCGGGTGCGCGAGCTTCCTCAAGGAACCATTCAGGAATAAGCGAAACGAGTCCATTAGCGCGTTCCATTGCGCTTTATGCCTCCCCCCAACGGTCGATGGCAGCCGCTAGATCCATGACCCAGATTCCGCGGCGCCACTCGTAGGGAGTGTCGACCGGGGCGATGACGGTGGCGGCATCCGCTTGCAGTTCGGCGACCAGGGTGTGGAAGCCTCGGGATGGTTGGGGTGCCTTCGAGAGCTTGATTTCGAAGATCAGCCGCTCCTGACCCCGCTCCATGACCAGATCGACCTCGGCGCCGTTGCCGGTGCGCAGGAAAGCCGGCCGCCAGCGCGGCATGACCGCCAGCAGCTGCTCGATGACGAAGCCCTCCCAAGACTCACCCACCTGAGGGTGAGCCAGGAGGTGATCGAAGTCCACAATCTCCAGGAGCGCGTGCAGGACGCCGCTGTCGCGCAGATAGATCTTGGGTGAACGCACCAGACGCTTCTTGAGATTGGCGTCGAAGGGGGCCAGCAAGCGAACCATGTAGGTCTGCTCCAGCACGCCCAGATAGCGCTTGAGGGTCGGAACCGACAGGTCCATGACCCCCGCCAGTTTGCTGTAATTCACGGTTTGCCCTTGGTAGTGGGCGAGCAGTCGCCACAGTCGCTCCATCAGCGGCAGGGGTAGATCGAGCCCTAGGGCCGGAATATCCCGCTCCAGGAAGGTGCGGATGAAGTCCTGGCGCCAATCGACGCTGTCGCGCTCGTCACGCGCCATCAGGCTGTCCGGGAAACCACCGCGGACCCACAGCGTCTTCCAGTCCGTGCGGGTCGCGACCTCGGTCAGCAGGAAGGGTGTCAGTTCCAGTTGGGCGACGCGGCCGGCCAGAGTCTCGTTCGCTTGGCGAATCAGATCACGCGAGGCGGAGCCCAGAATCAAAAAGCGTCCGGGGCGACGGTCGCGGTCGATCTCGGAGCGCAGGGCGGAGAAAAACTCAGGGAGCAACTGGATTTCGTCCAGGCACACCAGGCCGGCGCGGTGATGCTCCAGGAAGATCTCGGGTTCGGTCAGGCGGGCGCGATCGGTGCGGTCCTGAAGGTCCAGATAGACGGCATCCAAGGGCGCCAGAATATGCCGGGCCAGGGTGGACTTGCCGCACTGCCGGGGGCCCAGGATGACTGCCGCCGGGGCGCGTGACAGGGCGCGCTGCAGCGCTGCTTCGGCGCGGCGGGGAAGGTAACCATGCATTTCGATCAATCCTATTACTGATTTGCATGGTTGTATCGGGTGCTGCTCGGGCTGTCAACCCTCCACCCGATTCACATCCACCGCCACCGTCAGCTCATGCGAGCCGCCGCCGTAGAAGATCCCGCGCATGGGGGTCACGTCGTGGAAGTCACGGCCGAGCGCGGTGGTGATGTGCTGCTCGCCGGGAATCAGGTTGTTGGTGGGGTCGAAATCGACCCAGCCCAGTTCGGGGACCAGCACGGCGAACCAGGCATGCGATGCGTCTGAGCCCTGGAGTTTGGCCTGGCCGGGGGGCGGCAGCGTTTCGAGATAGCCGCTGACATAGCGGGCGGCAAGCCCCAGACCGCGCAGGCCGGCGATGGCGATATGGGCGAAGTCCTGGCAGACCCCGCGCCGATGCTCCATGACCTCGGCGATCGGGGTGGCGATGGTGGTGAAATGGGGGTCATAGGCGAATTCAGTGTAGATCCGTGCCATGAGGTCGCAGGTGGCCTCCAGGAGCGGCCGGCCGGGGGTGAACGAGTCGGCGGCGAAGGCGCGCGCGGCGGCGTCCAGGGGGATCTGCGGCGAGGGCAGGGTGTAGACCTGTTTGGTCGCCAGCCTGGGGTGTTCCCGATCGCCCAGCAGGTCACGCACCCGCTCCCAGGCGGGGGTGCGTGACAGGTCCGGGATGTTGGGTCTCATCACCTCGACTTCACTGACCGCGGTGACTTCCAGGGCCTCGTGCGGCTGCTGGATCGAGAAATAGTTTACCCGGTTACCAAAGAAGTCCTCGTGCTCGCGGTTGACCGCCGGCCAGGGGTCGACCCGCAGTTGGCTCAACAGACAGCGCTGATAGGGGCCTTGGCGGGGTTTGAGGTGGACGACGCTATGACAGAGCGACACGGGCTCCGCGTACTGATAGCGGGTCTGGTGGCTGATGCGGTACTTCATCATGCGTCCCTCACTTCACCACCCCGACCCGCCGCAGCAGGCTGTGGGGTTGTTCCTCGTGGCGGAAATACTGCCCGGTCAAGGCGTCTGAGATCGCCGCCAGGTCGGACTCCAGGTCCTTGAGCACGCGCTCCAGGATGATGCGCCGATGGGTGGCCGGGTCGGCTTGCGCCAGGGTGTCGATCTCGGCCAGACGCACCCCGGTCAGGCACTTCATCACCAGTTTCTGCGCCGGTGTGCGCCCCACCGCCAACTCGCCCTTGGGCATCTCGGTGACCAGCTTTTCCAGCGCGATCAACTGATAGGCCAAGGCACGCGGGTTGCCTTCATCCTGCAGCACCAGATCGAGCAAGGCGCCGACACGGGTGCCGGCGCGATAGCGGCGGCGGTAGGTGATGGTGCTGTCCGTGACCCCGAGTACGGCTTCGATCAGGGTCGCTTCATCCAGTTCGGAGTTCAGCGGGGTCAGGGTCGAGCGCAGCAGTCCGGCCAGGGCCGCGCCGCGCTCCAGCCGGCGTCCCGTCTCCAGGAAATGCCAGCCCTCGTTGTGGGTCATATTCTCTTGCGTCAGACCGGAGAAGGCGACCAGCGAGGTCACCAGCGGGTCGAGTTCATCCAGCGCCTGTGACGGCTGAGTCGGCGGGTTGCCGGTCAGGGCGTGCAGCCGCGCCTCGATGTCGCTGACGATGCGCCAGGTGTCCACCGAGAGGCGCTCACGCACCGAGAACGCGGCCAACCCCAGGGCCTGCAGCGTCTGGGGCAAGCCGCCCAGCCGCGCCGGATCGGCGATCAGCGAGAGCAGTTCGGGCAGCGGGCTGCGCAGCCGGGCTTCCGCGCCGGCGCCGATGAAACCGGGGAACGCCTGGGTCTGATGCGTCAGGGCCTCGAGCAGTGACCGCATGAAATAGGTGCCCGGCTTGGCGGTCACCAGATCGGCCCGTTCGGACAGCTTGAAGATGGTCATGCGCAACAGCCGCACCAGGCCCTCGGCCCGCTCCGCGTAGCGACCGATCCAGAACAGGTTGTCGGCGACCCGACTGGAGACCTCGCTTTCCTGGGTCACGGTCGGACTCTGCGGTTCTCCGCTGATCAGCAGCGTCTCCTGGAGCTCCGGTTCCGAGGCGAGCACCCAGGCATCCTTGCCGATTCCGCCCAATTGGTTGCTGACCAGGGCGGCGCCGCCGGTGCCGAGCGCGACCCGTCCGAGCCCGCCGGGCATGACCGCGTAGCCGTCATCCTCGGCGCACAGGAAGGTGCGCAGCGTGATCGGACGCGGCTCCAGGTGTTGACCGATCAGGGTCGGGGCGGTGGAGGGGGTGACGCGCTCCTGGGCCACATAGCGGTGCGGGGCGGCCTGGATCGCGTGGATCAGGGCGGCGCGCGCCGCGGCATCCATCTCGGCCGGGAAGACACAGCGCCGGCCGGGGGGCTTGCCGGCCAGTTTGACCACCAGTTCATTCAGGTTGGCCAGCACATAGGTGCGCGCCTGCGGATCACCGCACCACCAGGTGGGGATGTCGCGCAGGTGCAGGTCCTCACCCATCAGGTGGCGGCACAGCCCCGGCAGGAAGGCCATCAGGCCCGGATGCTCCAGCACCCCGCTGCCGAGCGCGTTGGCGACCACCAGATTGCCGGCACGCACCGCCTGTACCAGACCGGGTACGCCCAGGTAGGAGTCCTCGCGCAACTCCAGGGGATCGCTGTCGCTGCTGTTGATGCGGCGCAGGACGGCATCGATGCGCTCCAGGCGCCCCAGGGTGCGGAGCCAGAGCGCGCCGTCGCGCACCGACAGATCCCCGCCCTGCACCAGGGTATACCCCAGGTAGTTCGCCAGATAGGCGTGCTCGAAATAGGCCTCGCTCTGCGGGCCGGGGGTGAGCACCACCACCCGCGTGTGGCCGTCCCGCCCCGGGGCGAGCCGGGTGAGGGTGCGGCGCATGGTGCGGAAGAATCCGGCCAGCCGGTGCACGTGCGAGTCGCGGAACAGGCTGGGGATGACCCGCGAGAGCACCACCCGGTTCTCCAGGGCATAGCCGGCGCCGAGCGGGCTCTGGGCGCGGTCGCCAATCACCCGCCACTCGCCGTCCGGCGTGCGGGTCAGATCGGCGGCATAGTGGACGAGCGGGCGCCGGCCGGCGACCTCGATGCCGTGACAGGGGAACAGGTACTCGGGATAGCCGTCGATCAGCTCGGCCGGCAGCAGGCCGCGCTTGATCAGTTCGCGCGGGCCGTAGAGGTCCAGCAGGATCAGGTTAAACAACTCGGCGCGCTGCATCAGGCCGCGCTCCAGCACCGCCCATTCCTCGCTGCGGATCAGCAGCGGCAGTAAATCCAGTTCCCAGGGCCGGGACATGCCCTTGGTGTCGCCGTTCAGGTTATAGGTGACCCCGTTGTCGCGAAACATCCGTGCCGCTTCGCGGTAGCGCTCCTCGATGCCCGCGGGACCCAGGGTGCGCAAGGCGTCGAGCAGGTAGCGCCACTGCGGGCGCACCTCGCCCGCGCCCGGCCGCATCTCATCGAAGCAGTTGGGGAGCGGCAGGTAATCATCGACCAGTCCAGGGCTGGCCAGGACTTCTGCGGCATTGGGAAGAGGCATGGACGGGGACTCTTGACGTGGACTCTTGACGTGTCACTTAGGGGTCGATTAGACACGGCGAAGGCGGGGGTGACAAGGCGCAAGGTTGGATCAGCCGCGTTTGTTATTGCGAGGGAGCGATTCGTGCTCGGTAGATCCCTTCCCGGAAATCACCTTACGCGCGGGCTGGTCTGGATCTGCTCCCCGGTTTGTCGCCCCGGTGATGCAGCGATGACTGTCTCCCGTGGGAGCGGCGTCCCGCCGCGATGCGGTGCCGC
>NZ_CAIZIZ010000462.1 GCF_903933125.1 uncultured Lamprocystis sp.
GATGAATTCTTTGTGCCCTTTGTGCCTTTGTGGTGAACTTCTTCATGCCGCACCATTCGCGCTCTGAACTGGCTGAAGAGAAGATGCACCACAAAGGCACAAAGGACACGAAGGAAGAAGAATAAATTCTTTGTGCCCTTTGTGCCTTTGTGGTGAACTTCTTCATGCCGTACCATTCGCGCTCTGAACTGGCTGAAGAGAAGATGGACCACAAAGGCACCGGTTCTCGCCCCAGGTCATAGTCACCACATAGCAAGAGAAGATATTCACCACCAAGGCACAAAGGACACAAAGGAAGAAAAGATGAATTCTTTGTGCCCTTTGTGCCTTTGTGGTGAACTTCTTCATGCCGCACCATTCGCGCTCTGAACTGGCTGAAGAGAAGATGCACCACAAAGGCACAAAGGACACGAAGGAAGAAAAATAAATTCTTTGTGCCCTTTGTGCCTTTGTGGTGAATCTTCTTCCTGGATCAGATGCCGTTTCCAAAGGCGAGCCGGGCCTGGAGGATGTTCTTGTCGACGAGCACCTGCTGCTCCTCGTTCGATACGCTCGGCTGCTGGTCGGCCAACAAGGTTCCGGCAATCTCGCACCAGCGCTCCACGGTCATGCCGGTGTCCGCCAACGCACTCTCGGCCGACCTGCGCCATTCCTGTGCCTGAAGATCAAGCTCGACATTCAGGTCATGGAGCGACAGGGCGTCCACCTCAGTCATCCCGAGCGGCGGGATCGGCGCCAGCCCGCGCGCTCGCAACAGCGGATTGAGCGGCACGCGCAGGCCGTTGTTCGCAGCCTCCAGCTTCGCTGCCTGGTAGCCGACAATGACGTTTTCGATCTTCTGCAGCCTGCCGCCCAGGATTGCGGACTGGGTGATCAGCGACTTCATCAGCGTGTCCGGCACGTCCCGGATGGCAACAAACTGGCCCTTACGTGCCTGCCCGTGAATTTTCTTCAGTTGCTCGTCCGCCTGCTCCTCCAGTTCATTGAAACTGTCGGCGATCTGCTGATACTGGTCCACGTAGCCCTCCAGCAAGGCAGGGTGATCAGCGCCTGCGTAGTCGGTCGGCAACGGGTCCAACACCCGTCGCGCCGTGTCGATACGGACCCTGACCGCCGCGGTCTGGGTCCAGGCGCTCTGGTACTTCTCCTTGAATTGCCGGTACGCGTGCAGAATGTCGCCGCCGATCTCCTCGAATGGCTTGGTGACGCCGGTCAGGGGGTCATAGCCCACCTCATGGCCCAGCAAATCCAGGCGCTCGGAGGCCTTGTCCAATTGCAGGGAGCGCAGAAAATGCAGCAGGGTCTCGCTGCCGGCGTTGGTTTCCTCCTGCTGCGTGGCCGTGTCCGCCGTCCGCGCCAAGGCGCCGGCGAGGATATTTCTGATGGTCTCCAGCGAAAGCGTGAACAGCCGCCGCGGGAAGGGCGGCTGCGCGTCCTTGTCGGCATTGATGCGGGCGATCAGGCCGCTGGCCTGGCCGGCAATGGCCGTCCCGGTCCGATCGACGAATTCGGCAAAGAGCCGGGCGCTTTCCACCCGCTCATAGAGTGACAGCCGGGTGTCTTCCAGGCGCAAGGTGCGGACATGGTCGATCGTGACCTTGGGTACCTGCTCCGGACGCACCAACCGCACCAGGGCCCGGACCTCAGCGCGCGCCTTGATCAAAGCCGGCAGGCGGTCGCGGGTTGTTTTGAGATCATTCACCTCCGTCAGGGCCTGCTCTTGTGCCGCCAAATCCGCCAGCAGGTGCTCTGCCGTGTCGATGCGATCCAGTGCCTCCGTCGTCTGGGTACCCTGGGGCGCGGCACCCTTGGGCGCAAAATAGCCGGGGATCTTGTCCATGCCATAGACTCGCTCCAGCGTCTTCACGGCGGCCCGGTAGCCGTCCGCGGTCGGACCGTCCAGCCAGTTTCCGGCCATCTGCACCCCAGCCTTCAACTCGGCCCGCGTGACCTGTACCCACTTTGGCGTCTTGAGGGTCTCATCCTCAATCTTCAGCAGGTGCAACCCGGCACACCACCACATCCAATCCTCAAAGACGTTCTTGGCGGAGAGTCCTGAAGCGCTCGATAAGTGTCCCCAGTACCAGTTGGCCCGTGCCTGCTCCAAGGTCCAGGCGCGTGACTTGCTCGGGTCCGCGATCCGGGCCAGGAACGGCGGGAAGCGCGCCTGCGCCTGCTCCGGCTGATCCAGGTCCAGAAACAAGCCGGCGTGTTCGTTCTTGTCATAGCCCTGACTCACCACCCGGCTGCTCAGCGTCAAACGCCCGAACAGCGCGGCCAGAGCCTGTGCATCCACCCCATGCCCGGGTAGCAGCGCCTGGAGTCCGCCGAGCTTGGGCTCCTCGATCGCCAACAAACGCCAACCCCGAAACAGCAGGTCACGCTCCTCCGGGTTGAGCTTCCCCCCGGGGCGCAGCGGCCAGGCGATCAGGCCCCGGGTGTCCAGGCGGTGGCGCCAATGGGCCATGGCGGTGTAAGTGAAGTCCCGAATGCCGTGGAGGCGACTCTTGAACTTGGTCGTGAAGGCCTCGTCCTTGAGCTCGAAGCCCGACCGGTAGGGTGGGAGCAACCCGATCCGCTCCACGACATCCAGCTCGGAGCTGTTGAGGTAATAGAGCAGGATGTCGTCCTTGCCATACCTGGGGTCGGCGTCGAATCCACCCTTATCGTAGTAATCCCGGACACCCAGGGAACCGGTGAAGGCCATCACCGGGAAGCGGCCGTCGTCCCCGCGCACGCGGCACGCCAGCGCGTGCAGCCGGTTCAGCTCCTCCGCACTGCTCACCCAGGCAAACCAGGCCTGATTCTCCGGATGCAGCATCAAGGCGTCGCAGAATTGAAGCCCCCCTTTGCCCCCGCGGCCCCGCGCATGGGGGGCGGCCTGCACCACCAGAGTGTCCTTATTGGGATAGGCCGGCTCGTCATACTGCCAGTTGCGATCCAGCAGCCGGAACAGGCCCGTCAGGCGGGTACGTGGCCGCAGGTTCAGATCCGCCCGGCAGTGCTGCTCGAAGGCACGTATACCCGCGCTGTGGGCATCCGCGTAGCCCGGGTCCCGAAAGATCATCGAGTTGTTCTGTTGCGTGCGATAGCGCAGATCCAGCCGCAGCAACATCGCGACACTCGGCCCGATGTGAGTTGCCTCCTCCGGCCCCAGTTCCTTGTCTGTGCCGACGAACTTCTGCCAGAGCGCATCGGCCGCGAACTCGGCGGCCGGGTGACCATATAACAGACCGACCAGGTGCTTGAACTCACCGTGCGACAACGGAATCAGCAAGGCGTCCGGTTCCGACTCCTTGATGGCGAAGGTCCGCAGGTTTTGCAGCAGGGCCAGGAGACTCAGCCCCTGCTCCACGCCGGGATAGAACCACTCCTCCTTTTCCCGCTGGAACTTCGCCTCCTCCAAGGCCCGCCGACACTCCAGGGTATCCCACCGCACCCGGCGGTAGCGACTGGCAACCGGTTCACTGTATTCGTTGCGGTGGTCAAGCAATTCGGTCATGCGCGGCGGGCAATCGCGCAACGCCATCGGCAACTGACCGAACAGCAACTGCCGGGCGCATGCCAAGAGCGCCTGGTCTGCGGTATCGATGCCCTCGATGGCGTTGTCGTCCAGCACATGGGCGGCCACCCGTCCCGAGCCGGCCAGCACCGCCTCGAACACCAGTCCGGTGTCGGGGATCGGCCTCCCGGCAGCGGTGAACTGCTCCAGCACGGCATCGACGTTCGCCATGATGACGTTGAACCAGCCGAAATTGGCCCCGCTCATGGCGTAGGCCGCCTCGACCAGACCCCGTGGGTAGTCGAAGGCCAGCTTGCGCGCCAAACGCAGTTGCCCCAGGTAATCAGAGACGTCGGCAAAGGCGTTGTGTTCCAGTTCCACCAGCTCGAACCGCCTCTCCGTGGACTGGATCTCGCGCAGTTGTTGCCCCAAGAGCGGCGAGCAGAGCGCCACGTAGCGCAGCCAGGGCAGCGCGCGGCGGGGGTCTTCCTCCTTGATGGCCTTGCCGATCAGGCGGATCGCCTGGCCATCCATGCGTTTGGCCTCGTCCTGTTCCAACCCGAAGGTCGCCGCCTCGGCCACCGTCTCCAACTCGTCCAGCACCACCAGGACATAGCGGATGCCGAAATCGCGCAGATACCCATAGGCCGCCTGGACCAGGTCGACGACCAGCGTGGGCTCGAAATAGAGTTGCTCCTCCGTGTGGGCCGCAGCCAATTGCAGCAGTTCACGCAGGCGTGCGGGATCGAAGCCCTCGGGCTCCAGGCGCCGCAGTGCTTGGCGTGCGATCTCGCTCTGGATCGACCCATCGAAGGCCCGCGTCGCCAACGGCAGCAGCGCCTTGTACAGCCCGAACGCGAACCAGTTGTCCGAGTTCTGATAGTCCGACGCCAACTGTGAGTAACGGATATAGAGCCCGAGGTATTCATCACGTCGGTGGGCGTCATCGAACAAGGTGGCAGACGCCAGCGCATCCGTCTCGCCACGGACATACCATCCCTTGGAACAGTCATTGATCTGGGCGATCAGCTCGTGGCCGAGTCTGGACTTACCGCGACCCCACTCCCCCTCCACCGCGAACACATGGGCAAAGTTGTCCTGGTCCTGATCCACCGTCCGGATAAAGGTCCTGTAGCGGTTAAAGAATCGCGTTTGCCCCACCAGCGGGTCCCGCGGCGGATAGTCCGAGACACCAGTCGCCGCCCAGCGATGCCGCTGCGCCAGCCCCGCGACATACTCCGGCGTCAAATCCATCTCTTTCAACTCGCTCATACCGCGGCCCTCCATTTACCACCAAGGCACAAACAATGCGGGAAGAGGATTTCACCACAAAGGCACAAAGGACACAAAGGAAGAAAGAGTGTTTCTTTGTGTCCTTTGTGCCTTTGTGGTGAATACTCTTCTCCGACAGTTTTGTTGTAGTGTATCTTTTCAGCCGTTGACCATGCGTCGAATGCCGTTCTTCATCAGTGGCACATTGAAATTCAGCAACAGACCCAGCCACCGGCCGGACAGGCGCAAATAGGTCAACAACTGCGCTTCATGAATCGGTTCAATATGCTGGACCGCCTTCAATTCCACGATGAGCAACTTCCCCACGACGAGGTCCAATCGAAAGCCGGCATCCAAGTATTCGCCCTTGTAATGTACGGGCAGCAATACCTGGCGCTCGACGGTGATGCCGCGCAACCCAAGCTCGTAGGCAAGCGCCGCTTCGTACGCGGACTCCAATAGCCCTGGCCCCAGAATCCGATGCACCTCGATCGCTGCATCGACGACCACAGAGGCAAGAACATTGGCCTGATCTCTAACGTCCGATCCCGATTGCATGGCAGCCTAACCCCTTAAAGCACAGACTCATAAGACTCACCACAAAGGCACAAAGGACACAAAGAATTCTTTTTTTTCCTTAGTGTCCTTTGTGCC
>NZ_CAIZIZ010000463.1 GCF_903933125.1 uncultured Lamprocystis sp.
AAAGATACTTCAGCGTTTGTCTTAGTGATTCTCGATTTTAGCAGCGGATCGTGTTGAGGGTAGTGTCTGCGCCAGAGAATGATACCTCACGATCGGCACTGATCAGCGACACTGAATAGACGCTCGCCGGGAATTGCTGCCTTCACGCTCTTGGCCGCGGTCATCGCCACCGCGCAAACATCGGTCCCGGTACAGGCCCCGCTCCAGCCGGTAAAGGCATAGCCACTGGCCGGCGTGGCGGTCAGCACGACGACGGTGCCCTTGGCGTAGCCCTCGGTGCAGTCGCTGCCGCAGTCGATCCCGGTTGCCGTCACGGTGCCGCTGCCGCTCTTGGTCACGGTCAGGGTGAACAGTCGCGCGAAGGTGGCAACGCAGGTGGTGTCCTCGATGAGGGCGAAGCTGTCGCCACAGGTGCTCGGCTCCCAGCCGGTAAACATGGATCCAGCCGCGGCGGTGGCGGTGGGCGTGACCATGGTATCGGCCGGATAGGTCCCGCCGCCGCCGACGGTCCCCGATCCGGTGCCGGCCGCACTCACCGTCAAGGTATAGTCTGGGCTTGTCACCGTGACCGTCTCGGCCGCGGAGATCGCCGCGTTGTAGTTGTCGTCTGCGGCCTTGTTTGCCTGGACACTGCAACTGCCGGCACCGGTGGCGGTCAGGGTCGTCTGGCTGATCGAGCAGACAGCGCCGATCGAGGCGATGACGGCGTAGCTGACCTCACCCGTCCCGCTGCCGCCGGTGGCGCTGAGCGCGCTGCTACCGCCGCTGGTGATGACCGCCGGGGTCGCTAAGACCACCAACGTGTCTTGATCGGCCTTGTCGACGGTGATGGTCAACTCGGGGCTGGTGCTGGGGGCATAGATCGCATCGCCGCCATAGGCGGCGGTCAGGGTGCGTATCCCCGCGGCCAGCGAGGACGTGGGGAATGTCGCCGTGCCGTTTTCCAGGGTGCCGGCGCCCAAGTCCTCCGTGCCATCCTTAAAGGTCACCGTGCCCGTGGGCAACGGCCCCCCGCTCGTCGGACTCACCGTTGCGGTGAAATCGACGCGCTCCCCAAAGCGGGGCGAGTTGGTGGAGGTGCTCAATGTGGTCGCAGTGATGACGTTCCCGCCGGCATCCGGGGTGTAGATCTCGGCGGTGGCCAGGGTGATACGGGAGGAATCGGGGCCACAACCTTCTCCGCCCGCAACGAGGACGCTGCCGTTGGGCAGCAGCGTGGCTGTGGGCCAATAACGTCCCTCGGATAAATAGCGGGTTTCGGTCCAACTGCTCGCAAGAAAGTCGTAAAGGACCGCAAGGGGCGCACCACACCAGCCCATTCCTCCAGCGACGAGAACTTTCCCGTCCGGTAGCAGGGTGGCCGTGGTGGCTGCCAGGGTATAGGGCATGGAAGCGGTCGTAGCCCAAGTCTCGGTCGCTGGGTCATACAGGGCGGCGCTACCTTGGACGTCTACGTACCAATTGCTCCCCCCCGCAAGGAGCACTTTACCGTTGGGGAGCAAGGTGGCCGTGAGGAAATCCCGACCCGGGCCGGGTATCGAATCGATCTCGGACCAGGTTCCAGTTGCCGGTTCGTACAGCAAGGCGCTGGCGAGGTAGTCGCCGCTACCGCCGCCACAGTTGCAGTGTCCCCCCGCGACCAGGACTTTACCGTTGGGCAGCAGGGTGGCGGTATGCCCCCACCGCGGCGTCGGCATCGAATCGGTGGCAGCCCAGGTTCCGGTTTCCGGGGTGTACAACTCCGCGGCTTGCGCGTACATCCGGTCTTCCCCCCCCACGACGAGGACTTTGCCGCTGGGTAGCAGGGTGGCGGTGTGGAGGTCTCGTGCAGCGGTCATCTGGCCGGTGGCGGCCCAGGTGTCGGTCGCCGGGTCGTACAACAGCGCGCTAGCGAGGGTGTAGGGCTCGCCCCCCTCCCACCACCCCCCGGCGACGAGGACTTTGCCGTTATCCAACAAGGTCGCGGTGTGGAACACCCGCGGCTCAGGCATTGGACTGGTGGCGGTCCAAGTGCCGACCGCAGGATCATAAAGCACCGCGCTGGCAAGGGTGCCCCGGGGGTCGTCCCACCCACCCGCGACGAGGACCTTGCCGTTGGGCAACAGCGTCGCAGTATGACCATACCGCGCATCGGGCATGACCCCCGTGGTTGCCCAGTCGGCGGCCTGCACACACAAAGAAAAAAGCGCAATCCCGGCCGCGAATAGCCAGGCGAAATACTTGGGACGAAGGTTAAACCGCGCCAAGCGCGAGATACGTAATTTCTGTGATACGTTGCGTCCCGTGCCGAGCCCCCTGTGTCGGCCAGACCGGCCCCCGATACCAGAAGCACGCAGCGTTTATGCTTAAGCTCGATCTCGCGAAGTGGAATCA
>NZ_CAIZIZ010000464.1 GCF_903933125.1 uncultured Lamprocystis sp.
CCAGGATTCGACCAGTTCACCGGGGGTAAACCGTTGCTCAAGCCGGTGGCCGCGCGGCTGTCCCATCACCCGCGCATCCAGCCCCGGCGGGAACAGGTCCCGCCAGAGGTTGAGTTTGGTCGCGACCAGGCTGTCCTGGTGGCGTGTGCGGCGCGTGATCGAGCCGATGCTGGCCGGTACCGCGATGAACGGGGTGCCGGAGGATGACCGCCAATATCTGGTTGACCTGGGGCTCTTGCGCCGCGACGGCGCCGGGGGTCTGGTGGTTGCCAATCCCATTTACCGCGAGGTTCTGCCGCGTGCCCTGGCGGGCGGACCCCAGGACAGTCTGCCGCGGATCGCGCCGCTCTGGCTCGACCCCGACGGCCACCTGAGTCCGGACCGTCTGCTCGACGCCTTCCTCGCCTTCTGGCGCAAACATGGCCAACCGCCGGCCGCCTCCTTACGTCACCGCATCCTACGGGCTGTGCGATCTTGAACTCCAAATGATCAGCGCTGGCCGGAACGATAATGAAGGCTCGATGGTCGGCACCCCGCGGCGGCGTTAAGATCGACCCATGACGACCCCAACCGTCGAGATCGCCCGCTTTCCCGCCCTGCGCCTGCTCGCCTGGCAACTGCACCAGGAGCGGATGAGCGAGCCCGATGTCCTTGCGCTTTACGAGCGGGAATGGCGGCATCTGGACCCGGACCGGCTCGACCCGGACGAGCGGGCACTGATCGAGCGTCTGGTCCGCACCTACGGACACGGCGTGCTCAATGTTTAAGCGCCCCCACCACCAGCGGATTTTCAGCGTCTTAAGCCAGATGGACCCGGACTTCCTGCGTGCCGCCGCCTGCGGTTTCGGCGGTGGCACCTGTCTCGCCCTCGTCTTGGACGAATACCGCGAGTCGGTGGACATCGACTTCCTGTGCGCCGCAACCGAGGGGTATCGCGCCTCCGCTCGACCGTGAGCGAGGGGTCGCTCGGTGAGTTGTTTCGTGTTGCGCCGCGGCTGTTGCGTGAGGTGCGGGCAGACCGGTACGGGATTCGCACTGTGCTGGAGGTGGAGGGTGTCCCGGTTCGCTTCGATGCCTTGTCCGTCTCGTCCGAGGCCCAGACCCTGGTTCGGGAGCGACTGGATTTCAATGGGGGAACCGCCCTTAAGGGAGGGGACGTTGCAAGGATCTCTTACAAGGGCAAAACTGTTTATGCGATTCTCGCTGATGAAGGCCCAAAAACACTTATTGGTGAGATGAGCATCAAAGCAATTGAAGCTTTGGGGGGTAACCCCTGGGATGCGCCTCACAAGAAGATCGTTCGAGGCATCCCTTTTGGGGTAGAATATTTGATCAAGCCCAATTCTTGCGACTTTAGCAAATGTCGGGATTTTGAATCAATTCAAAAATATGGGGTATCTCTCTTCTCCAGTCAACCGACTTTTACCCCGATCACTGAGCCCCAATTGCTTAGTATCCAGGTGGGAGATTTTGGGTCTGAGGTTGAATCAGTTCAAACAAACATCAACCGCATCTTTACCGACATTCTGTTAACTGTGGACGGAAAGTTTGGTCCTTTGACAGATGCGGCCGTGGAGATGTTCCAAACTCGGACCAAGCTACCCGTAACTGGAATCGTGGACAAGGCTACCTGGGACAAATTGATTTCCACATCAGCGGAGTCTCTATCCGAGTCTCAAACTCCCGCTCCTACTCCGCGGCCTTCACCGCCTCCTTCCCCTAGGACGCCCGCTTTGGTTATTCCTTGGGCAACCCAAGTGAAACCTTTCAAGACCTCTTGGACCTATGACGCAGGATTCCCAAAAGGGCTGGTAGTTCACTTTACCGCAACAGGCCCAACCCCTTCGGAGGAATCCGGGGTGGAGGATTACATGAGAGCCACGTGGAGCGTTTTCATGATGAAGCGAAGTGGTGAACTCCTTCAAACCTTTCCTCTCAATCGAGGCGGGTATCATTGTGGCACCGTTGCTCATGACAACTCTTTGGGCGTCGAGATCGTTGCCGCGGGACGCTGTACACCCGTAACCATAGATGGGGCTAAGAAGTTTGCCCCCTGGTATGCCTATGGAAAGGACGCCAATGGCAAGACGACTCTGATCCACCCGGACCGATGCCTAGCCGAATCCGATATGAGATATGTGGGTCCGAACAAGACCAAAAACATCTACTCGGGTTGGTATCAAAAGTACACCAAAGAGCAGGAAGAGACTCTCATCAAGCTTTGTCTATTCTTGAAGTCCCAAGCACCTAACTATTTCGATTTCGATTTGGTTGTGGGTCATGATGAGACCTGTGATGCTCATGGACGACCAGGTGCCAAGAATGACCCAGGGGGAGCACTGACCATGGACATGCCAAGCTTCCGCCAATTCTTGAAGGACCGGTGGGCAGGACAAACGCCTTAACTGAGAGCGAAGTCTCCGGTTTTTCGGGGGGGCATCGGAGGGGGCGGGGCGTCGGGCTGGGGGGTTACAGCGTTTGTCCAGCGGCCAGATCCCGCGAAAGCGCCCGTCCCCAAGGCCTCACGGCGGATGCCTGCGGGCGATCCGCCGTGAGGCGTCGCCAGGGCATGCGCCATGGCCTCAGTGTCGCAGATCGCACGAAGCAGCCGGAGTTATGCGATAGCCCGGCTTCAACTGTTTGCGCCCATTTTTCACATAAGCTATTGGTTAGCTATAACCATAAGCAGCCACATCGGCGGTCTCGGCCAGGCCGGCACCACGGAGATCCACATGACCAAACGCAGCGTAGCGATAATCCTGGCCGCAGCCATCGTCGTCGGACTGCTCGCCGCTCTTATCGCGGTCGGCGGCGAGCCGTTCGCGGAACGCGTGGCCGAGCGCATCTATCCCGACTTGCAGCGGCCATTCGATAGCGAGGCCCCGCCAACGCCGACGAGTCTGCCCGCATCCTCCGAAATCAGGACCGTCATCGGGGGCAAAGGAGAAGGGTTGAGCTGCAGCCTGGAACCGTGGATGGAGCGGCTGTTCTTTTCGCGTGATCAGCAGCACGAGGCGCCGCTCTCCCTGCAAATTCGCCAGGCCTGTGCTTTCCACGATTACTGTTACCGACACGGCGACGCCACCTACGGCTATCAGCAAGTCGACTGTGACTTCATGTTGCAGCAGTATGCCTATCGTCTCTGCCGCCAGATATCTCAACGCGAGGAGAGTCACAACAAATGCATGTCGCGCGCCCGGCGCGTCCTCTTGGGCGTACGCGTCGGCGGCGGCCAGCCGGAGGCGGGGCGTTCGACCTTCTTCGAGTTCGATCCGATGCCCCATCGGGCCGATGACTATGTCGTCGGCCGACTCGTGTCGCTACCGGAAAAACAGCCGGTCGTCGGCTCATCGGGAAAGGCATTCTTGCGGCAATCGCTGGTGACTTACGCCATTAAGCGCGGGACTGTCCAGCCACGGCTGCTGACCTGGGATCCCTGTCGTGGCGATAATGCCCCGTGCACGCTCTGGGACAACCCACTGTCGCCGAAAGAGTTTCCGAATCGGGCGATCCCCACTCCACCCCATGTCGTGTCTGACGCGGGGCGAGATCGCGTCCTCGCGATGGTACGGGATGAGATCGACAACACCGGAGTGCGGGTGGTCGAGTATCCCGTTCCTCCCGGCAACAGCCTGGGCACTGTCGATCCCCCTATCGATCATGATGCGTCGATTAATCTGCTCCACACGCCGGGCAGCGGCATCGAGATCCTGAGTGTCTCGCATCGCGGAACGAATGGAGCAATACAGGTTGCCCGCGATACGTGGAGGGACAATGGACATAACGTTTCATTCATTTCTGTTAAGCAGCAGAAGGATCGCTATCGAATACTTCAGATAGAACCGATCGTCGGTCGGTTTCAGGAGCGCGGTCAGGAAGACATCCTGCTGATCCGCCGAGGGCTGGACAGCCGCGGCGAACGATATCAAGAGGCGGTCCGCGGTTACGTCGCGAGCCTGGACCAGCCTGCGAGCCAGAGGGAGCTCCGTATCGAGCTTCCGGAAGGGTCCGAACCGGCGGGTCCGGTCAAGCTTCCCGACGGCAGAGACGGTCTGATCTCGGTAGTGGCCAAGAAGAACCAAGACACCGGCCAGCCCGAGACGATCCTGGAGGTCCGCGATGTCATGCATTGCGATGAGGACGGGAGCTGCGGGGCACCCACACCGATCGACACAAGACTCCCTGCCTCATGGATTCGCATGCCGGTACAGGTGCTACCGTCCCGGGAGTTGCCAGAATCCGATTTGTTGTTCTTTTCTCGGGTCGTCTGCCGGAAGGCGAACGATCAAGAGCGGTTGATCGATTGCGCAGACATTCCAGCGCCCGAGCACCCGACCGAGGTCGTGATCGAATTTTTCTACTCCCGGCTCACGGGCGGTTCCGACCAGACGCAGCCGCGATTTCAACTGCTCCCCGTCGGCGACGGATCATGTCGCATACCCCTCGAACAACAACTGCAGGCTCAACGAAAGAACAACGACGACAGGCTGCTGGTACGCAAAATAAAACGTGCGCTCATCGACAAGACGGATCGGGAGAAACCTGAAAAGGTAAACCCGTACGTGTTCCGCGAATTTGCGCGTCGCTGGAGCAACAGTCAGGTCATACCGGGGCGCATCTTCGACCGCGACGGCACGAACACGCCCGCGGATGTGCTCGATGTCGCAATGATCTTCAAGGGTGACCCAGGATTTTCGCTGCTCCTGCGCGGCGAGCAGCGCACGGCGCCGAAGACTTATCGCCTCGCTGCGTTTTCACCCGGTTATATGTACTGCGAGTGACGGAGAATGCTGGGGACGGGCCCTGAGCTATCCCCATGATGTCTATCAAAAATGAGTAGGTTAGCGAAAGGCGCGGGTTCTGGGACGTCGCTAGCCAAGTGGGTATTACGCATGGGTGAAATTCCCACCTGTGGTCATAGTGGCCTCACAGTCGGGCCACATCGGCCCAAGAATCGTCAACCAGTCGATCCAACCTGGTGAAGGTGTCCATGCGACAACAGCGGTTCGCGTCGTCGACCTGCCACTGGTTAGTGCGGCGATGGTCGCACAACTCTCAGACGCTCTTCGTGTTCTTTGTGTCTTGGTGCGAGCAACTGCCGGATGAGGGCGACGGATGGACTAAGGCAGAATCTCGACCGGCGTCCCCCTGGTCGTAAGTTCCCAAATCTCATCGATTTCCATGTCGGAGACGGCGATGCAGCCGAAGGTCCAGTCGCCGGTGCGCCGCTCGCGCCAGTTGTTGGGCTGGCCATGGATCATGATCAGGCCACCGGGGTCATTGCCCTGGCGCAGCGCGCGCAGGCGGTCTTCCTCGCGCGGATAGGAGATATGCAGGGCTTTGCGATAATTGCTCCCGTCGATCCGCCGATCGATGTAGTAACGCCCTTCCGGCGTGCGGCCGTCGCCTTGCCGCTGTTTGCACGTAATCAGCACGTAATCAGGGACAGACCCTGAAGTATCCCCTAGAAAAAATCAATAAAAACAGAGGTCAAGAAAAGATTCTGCGATCTGCCGACGCGTGTACGAGGTTTTACTGCCACACTGGTATAAGGAAAACCGCTCAGGACGCCCTTCATGCACGTGCCCACATTATTACGCTCTTGGCTCGGTCAGTCACTGGATTTTGTCCATGCCACCCGCCTCGCCGCACTCTTTGACATGGTGGAGGCCTGCGTCACCGGAGCGGGTTTGTCCATCACCGCGGTGGGACGACGCCTGGTCGGCCCGACGACGTTGAAGCACAAGATCAAGCGCGCCGACCGCCTGATCG
>NZ_CAIZIZ010000465.1 GCF_903933125.1 uncultured Lamprocystis sp.
GGCCCACGGCCGCGACGGGCTGCCGCAACGACGGGTGGCCGGAATTATGGTCAAGGCCGCGCCCGCGGTCAGCGTTCATCGAAACCGGCGAGGCGGTAGAGCCGATTGGCCTCGGCCTGGTCCTGAGGGACGCCGCGGCCTTGTTCATAGAGCATCGCGAGGGTGGTCTGAGAGCCGGCGAGGCCTTGTTCGGCGGCCTTGCGAAACCAGATGGCGGCTTGCGCCGGGTCTTGTTCCGCGCATTCGCCTTCGAGGTACATGAAGCCAAGTCCGTGTTGGGCGAAGCCCATTCCGGCCATCGCGGCGGCCTGCATGTACTGGAAGGCGAGGGTCGGGTTTTCCTGCATACCGAGTCCGTTTTGCGCCATGATGGCGACCCGGTATTGCGCCTCGGGATCACCCTCGGCGGCGAGCGGGGTGAGCAGTCCGGCGGCGCGGGAGAATTGTTTGGACTCGAACGCGGCGATGCCGCTGGCGAGTTCCATGTTCAAGCCGCGGGGGTCTTGGTTCATCGGTTGGAGTCCTCGTGGGAAGCGGTCCGGTCGGGTGCCGGTTCAGTGTGGGGGCAAACTGCGGGTCACCCGGCGCGAATCAAGTTCACGCCTTACCGCGGGGTAAGCGGCAGCGCGATGAAGTCGAGCCATTGATCCAAAAGGCCCTGGTTGGCCGCGGCGACCGCGAGCCGCTGGTCCAGGTCCAACGCTTCCGCCGGGGCGCTGCCGTAGGGCTGGTAGAGCCGCGAGGGGACCCCGGCCTCGGTGGCGATCAGGCGCCCGGCCGCATAGTCCCAGAGTTTCTGGCCGCCATGGAGGTAAAGCTGAAAGCGTCCGGCGGCGAGCCAGCACCACTCCAGTGCCACCGCCCCCAGATTGCGCTGGGAACGGAAGCCGCCGGCGCGCAACAGGGACGGGACCCGTTCGGGCGGCAGGCGCTTGAAGTCGATGGCGGCCAGGCAGTCGTCGAGCGCGGGGCCGGGGGCGAAAGGCCGGATTGGCTCGCCGTTGCACCAGGCGCCGCCGCCGCGCAGCGCACAGAAACACTCGTCGCGCACCGGGTCGAGGATGGCGCCCTGAACGGTGACGCCACCCTCGATCAGGGCGAGTGAGATGGCGAAGCCGGGGAACCCGCAGGCGTAGTTGCTGGTCCCGTCCAGGGGGTCGAGGACCCAGACGGCACGCCCGGCGGACTCCAGCAAATGCGCTTGCTCCGCCGCGGTTTGTTCCTCACCGAGCAGGGGCACGCCGGGATAGTCGCGGGCCAGTGCGGCGGTGATCCGCGCCTGGACGGCCAGATCGGTCTCGGTCACCAGACTGCCGTCGGTCTTGCGGCTGGACAGGGTATGGCGAAACCGGGGCATGATCTCGGCGGCGGCGGTCGCGCGCAGCAGGTCACTGAGGTGGCGCAGGTCTGGGTGCATGAGGTCCTCGGGGGCGGGGGGAATGCCCGCTTGTGGGATCAGTGAAACAGCTCCATCAGGATACCCCTTTGGCATCCCGGTCGTTGGCGTGGTCATTGTCGTTGTCGTAATAGTAATCGAGTTTAAGATACCCGCGGGCCTCGATCGTAATCCCGGCCAGCGGCATGCGTAGTCAGGGCTTCCAGCCCTGACGGTGTCAGGCCAGGATGGCCTGACTACGCACCCGGCGAGCCCGAGTGGCCGGAATCGTGATCAAGGCCTACCCGCGACCCGCGAGGATGCCTACATAGATTCGCTAGCAAGAAGGTTCTGATGTCTCCCAAGACCGCGATCGGCCTCGGTTTCGCCACGCTCGGTTTGCTCCTGGCCGCGGTCGGCTGGCTGCCCGCCTGGGTGCCGACGCCCGGCTCCGCGGGAGGTCTCGCCGCGGAGCGGGTGTCGGTCGCCGTGGACGGGGCGGCCGCGGCGGACCCGAGTGCCGATCCGCTCGCCCCTTACACGCGCGCGGCGGATCTGGAGCGCAACCTGGATGCGGCCTCGGATGCGCAGATCGAGGCCGTGCTCGACGCCTTTCCCGCGACGCCGCCGACCGAGCGCTTACGCGGCGCCTATGTGAAGCGGTTGGCGGCGGCGGGGCGCTGGGCGGAGCTGGCGCGGGTCTATCGCGAGGATGACTCCGTGGAGCGGCAGTGTCTGTATCTGCGCGCCTTGGTGGAGACGGGCCAGGCGGAGGTCGCGCTCACCGCGCCGCGGCTGGAGCCCTTGTGGCTGGTGGCGCAGTCCCAGCCCGCCGCCTGCGATCCGGTGTTCAGCGCCTGGCGCGCCCGCGGCGGCTTGAGCACCGAGTTGGTCTGGCGGCGTATCCGGCTGACCATGGAGGCCGGTGCGTTGGGGATCGCGCGTCATTTGGGTGCCCAGTTGCCCGCCGCGGAACGGCCCTGGCTGACTCGCTGGCTAGCGCTGCGCGAGCAGCCCACGGTGCTGCTGAAACCCGGCGAGCCCTGGGGTCCGCATCCGCTGGCCGCCGCCATGCTGGCCGACGGGATCAGCCGGCTGGCCCGTTCCGATCCGCGGGGGGCGGCGTCGGTCTTGGCGGCGAGCACGCGGGTGCTGGAGGCGGACCCGGCGGCCTGGAATCAGGCGCATGCCGCGGTGGGCCGGGGGTTGGACGGGGTCGGCGATGACCAGGGTCTGGCGGTCTGGGATCGGCTGTCGGAGCACCGGGATAATCTGGCGGAACAGGAGCAGCGGTTACGCGCCGGGATCGCGCGGCGCGACTGGCAGCGGGTTGCCGCCTGGGTGCGGCGGATGCCGGATCTGCCTGAGAAAGCTGACCGCTGGCTGTATTGGCAGGGGCGCGCCGAGGCGGCCCTGGGCGAGGATGCGGCGGCCGCGGCGACCTTCCGGCTGGCCGCGCGACAACGCAGCCTCTGGGGGATGCTCGCGGCGGATCGGCTGGGACTGCCCTATGCACTGGATCAGCACCCCGTGCCGGCGGAGCCCGCTCGGGTTGCGCGGATGGTCGCCGCGCCGGCCGTGGCACGCATCCGCGCGCTGGACCGGGTCGGACGGGACGCGGATATGCGCCGCGAGTGGCGCCTGCTGACCCGCGATCTGGAGACGCCGGATCTGCTGGCCGCGGCCGTGGTGGCGGACGGACTGCGGTGGCATGATCAGGCGATCTTCACCCTGGCCCGGACGGATTACTGGGACGATCTCGTGCTGCGCTTCCCGCTCGCGTATCGTGAACTGGTGGACGAGCTGGCTTGGCAGACCGCCCTGCCGGAGGATTGGATTTACGCGGTGATTCGCCAGGAGAGTGTGTTCAATCCGACCGTGGCTTCCCACGCCGGGGCCTTGGGGCTGATGCAGCTGATGCCCGACACCGCGCGCGAGGTCGCGGCCGGGCAGGGGCTCGCGGCGCCAAGTCGCACGCAGATTCTGGCGCCGGGGCTGAACCTGCGCCTGGGCAGTGACTACCTGGCGCGGATGCGCGATCGTTTCGGGCACGCCGCCCTGGCCACCGCGGCCTATAACGCCGGACCGCAGCGGGTGGCCCGTTGGTTTCCGTCGGAATGTACGCCGGCGGATCTGTGGATCGTCGCCATTCCCTTCGCTGAAACCCGCGCTTATGTCGAGCGGGTGCTGGCCTATCGGGTCATCTACCGGGCCCGGTTGGGATTGGAGCCGGTGCGCCTGAGCGAACTGCTGCCGCCGGTGGGGGGTTAGGCGGTGCAGTACCGACCGCCAGGCCGTCCCCGTGGGAGCGGCCTCCGGCCGCGATGGGTCTCGCGCGGTGTTCGAGTCGCGGTGTTCGAGTTCACGGTGGGCCCCATCGCGGCCGGA
>NZ_CAIZIZ010000466.1 GCF_903933125.1 uncultured Lamprocystis sp.
CCGGAATTATGATCAAGGCCTCCGGCCGCGATAGGGGGCCCACCGTAAACTCCGATGCTGCGAGACCCGGCGAGCCCCCATCGCGGCCGGAGGCCGCTCCCACAAGATCAGGATCGCCGGGACTTTCACGGTGAATTTCTGATAGACAAAGGGCGTCACGACCCCCGGCAGTCGCTGGCCGCCTCCCGACCCAATTCGCGCACGAGTCCGCCAACCGTGCCCTCGAAATGTCCCAGGGGCTTCGATTTTTGCCGCGGGTCCAGAAATTCGACGCGGTAGGTGCGCCGATAACGCTCCATCGTGGTCCGAAAGTGCTGCTGCCCGCTGCAGTTGCTGAAATACCCGTAGCGCGCTTCGTACGTCGCCTTGCATTCAGCATGCTGTTGCGCCTTGTGAAAGGCCCTGTCCTCGCTGGTAAAGGTCTCGCCGAAGCATCTGCGTACCTCGACGTTTTGGGTGCAGTAGCCGGAATAGGTGCAGGACTGGGTCGTGCTGCCCTGGTATTGGCCCTCGGGGTGATCGGTCCAGGTCCCCGCAATATCAGCAGATAGCCCGTGCGTCGCGCCGAAAATCTGAACGGTGTTGTTGGTCAGGGCATCCTTCGGGAGTTTGATGACGAGCTTGCCGCGGCCGGTTTCGATCTCGAGGCGTGAGGACGCGAACGGCAAATGCCCCTGAACGACCGTGAACTTCATGCGGCCGGGTTCGATCAACAGTCCTTGGCCGGCACTGGACAGGTAAAACGGCCGTTCATCCGTGGTCGTAATGATCCCTGGAACCCCCCAGGTGGTTGCGCATCCCTGGAGCAGGGCGATGACGCCCGGCAGCATCGGAGCCAGGAGGCGGGTCAGGAAAGAGGGCGCCCGGAGACCCGTCGTCTTCATGGAGGTGCATCCTTCAGTCGAAGATTGACTGCGTTGTTCGGGGCAATGGTGGCCGTTCCGGCCAATGTGACCCTATTGATCATCGGTCCGGCCGCAGGATGACTGGAGATCGAGGCTTTAGCCGGTCGACCTCGCGTCTGGGCCGCCCTCGTCCGGCGAACAGCCATGGAAGGGACCTCAGTCACCCCGGAAGACGAAAGTTCCCCGTGGGAGCGGCGCCCCGCCGCGATGCGGTGCCGCGGTGACCGCGAACGCCGCGGCTGCGCGCTCGGCCCCGTCGCGGCGGGACGCCGCTCCCACAGGGTCGCTGCGCGACTTTCACGGTAAGCCTCAACCTCCAGTGCGGGGCGCCGGGACTCCGGCCGGAACAATGATCAAGGCCCCGTCCGGCGCGTCGCCGGACGGGGCATCCTCAGTGCCCCGACAGTTTCTGCACGTAGCCGTTCAGGACCAGGGCCGCCAAAACCAACCCGATGATGATCAGCCAGCCGGTGACCCTGCGGCCGGCGCGCACGGATTTCTCGGTCGGCGGCTTGATCAGGTACTTCTCCAACTCGCCGCTGGCCTTGAGGCGTTCGTATTCCAGGGCATGTTCGTGCTTGAACTCTTCCAGCGGCACGGCACCGGTGGCCATGACGATGTCCATGGGCCATTTCTCCGGACGGAAGTGCACGTTGAAGTAGTGCACCGTGAACAGGAAGACCGCGGCCAGGATCGCCTCCTCGGCATGCACGATGGTGGCGATGTTGAACACCCAGCCCGGCAGGAACGAGGCGGTGACGGTCGGGAACCACAGCATCAAGCCGCTCAGGCCGATGATCGCCATACCCCAGAAGGGTGCCCAGTAGTCGAACTTCTCCCAATAGGACCAGCGGTCGAACTTGGGTCGCGGGGCGAACCCGAAGAACCATTTGAACATGGCGCCGATGTCGCGAAGATCCTGCAGGTTGGGAACCATGGAGGTCGGTCCGAACCAGCGGAATTGCCGGCCGGCGCGCGCGATGTTCCAGATCACGACGACCAGATGGCCGAAGAACACGGCGATGAAGGTCACGGCGGCGACCCGGTGAATGATGCCCGCGACCTTGGGTCCGCCCATGACGTTCATGACGTACTGCGCCCAAGGCTGTTCGCCGAACAGGACCGAGGTGCCGGTCAGCACCAGGACCATGACGGCAATGGCCAGGATGCCATGGGTGAGCCGCCAGCCCGTGCCGAAGCGGCGGAAATACACCCGGGGCGGATTGGCCGGGTCGGGCCGATAGCCTTTACCCTCCTTGCGCTCACGCCATTCGCGATAGATCCACAGCAGCATGTGCGTCCAGAAGAACAGGAAGACGCCGATGATCAAGACATCCATGAAGCGGGCGGCGATCCACATCTCCGGATAGTTCTCATAATCGTTGGCATCGCCATGGGCATGGAAGCCCAGGAAGCCGATCGGGGCGTCCTTGTGGCACTGGCGGCAGGTCTCCAGCCGGTTGTTGGGGTGGACTTTCGACGCCGGGTCATCGACCTTCATGATCCCGTGGTTGCCGTGGCAGTCATAGCACTTGGCGGTGTAGGTGTAGCCCAGACGGATGACCTGGCCGTGGTAAGACGCCTGATAGGTCTTCAACTGCTTTTCATGGCAACTGCCGCAGTTGCCGGTAATGGTCAGTTTGACCTTGGTCTGCTCGGGTGAGTCGATGTTGTGCGGGGTATGACAGTCGGAACAGACCGCCGCGCCGGCGTTTTGCCCCTCGATCACCGCCTTGCCATGGACCGACTCCGCGTAAGCTTCTTCCTGCTTCGCATGGCAGCGGCCGCACACCTCGGGATTTTGTTGGCGATGTTCGGCCCGCGCCGTGCTGCCCAGGGTGCCGATCGCATGGGCCTCGTGGCAGTCATAGCAGGTGGCATTGGTGCGCGATTGGTCCAGCAGGCTCGGCCGCGCATGGACCGAGTTCATATAGCCGTCGATCTGCGCCAGGACCACGTCCAGACGCTTGTATTTGGGGTCGTCGCTGCCGCGCTGGGCTTCGGCCGTCATCATGTGGCACTGCACGCAGCCGATGCTCTTGGGCAGCGGCATCTCGTGGTTGGCCTTCTTGATGCTGTTGTGGCAGCCGACGCAGGGTTGTTTGCCGTGCACGCTGTGCTCGAAGCGTTCACGGTCGATGAAGATGTTGACCTCGGTGCCGTCCTCGCGCTCGGAGGTTTTCTCGTCCTCGTCGTTGTGACACTTCAGGCAGCGCTCGTTCGGGATCTTCGGGAGCTTGAGCAGTTCGGTCGAGCTCGGGAGTTTGGCGGCAGGCGACGGCGCCCCGTCCGTCTCGGCGGTTACAGCGCCGACAGTACCCGCGACCAGGCCGATCACCAGGATCAGCAGCACCAGGTACCAGGGACGGGCGGAATGGGACTTGACATGCATCAATGGCCTCGACAGATACGGTTGTGACGGTGCGGCCCTGGGGCGAGGCTGCTGATCCGGGGCGCGGTGCTGCCTGCGCCTCAAAGCGGAACCACCCCCTCGGGAGTCATCGAGTCTGACGCCCGCGGTTATACCATCGTCCGCGCCGCTTCAACAGGCCATGCGGTCAGGATCGCTTCAGTTAAGCGTTGTGCCGTGCTTTATTCATCCCAAGGTGTCCCAAGCAAGCGCTGCGGACGGTGGACGAGGCCAGCCTGATCGCGGGCGCACGACTGCGCTACACTTTGCTGCGGTTCCGCCCAGTCCATGCTGTTTGCAACACGGGTTTCCGACGATGAACCTTCGTCCCGCGCTCTTCGATCTGGCGATCCGCTATCGGCTCGATGGCCCGGCGGCCCGGCGTCTGCTGCAACTCGCCGGGCTCGATGCCGAGCCGGCCGGCCTCGACCGGTGGTTGCCGCGGGGGGCGGCATTGCTGGCGGCGGCCTTGGCAGGCCTGGGGTTGATCCTGTGGGTCGCCGCCAACTGGGATGCGCTGGGCCGCGGCGGGCAGTTCGCCTTGTTGCAGGGCCTGGTGTTGGCCGCCGGTGTCGGGGCGCTCGTGCTGCCGGCCGGGCGTCCGGCCCTGGGGTTGCTGGCTTTGCTTGCGATCGGCGGGCTGCTGGCCTATCTGGGTCAGACCTATCAGACCGGGGCCGATCCCTGGCAGCTCTTCGCCTGGTGGAGTCTGCTCGGCCTGCCGCTGGCGCTCGCGGTGCGCTCCGATGTGCTGTGGACGCCTTGGGCGCTGGTGGCGATGACCGCCATCGCGCTCTGGGCGCAGGCGCACGGCAGCCGTTCCTGGGTGGTCGGGCCGGACGATCTGGCGGTGTCGGCCTGGGCCTGGGGGGCTGCCGCCCTGATGGTAGGGCTGCTCGGCCCGGCAGCGCGGCGTTTCACCGGGGCCGGTCTGTGGTCGCAGCGCACGGCGGCGACGCTGGCGGCGGCTCTGGTGACCTTCACGGCGCTGAGCGGGCTCTTCTTCGGCGACACCATCGGTCTCTATTGGTTTGGCCTCCTGGTCCTGACCGCGGCAGCCCTGGTCCTGGCGTTGCCGCGCGTCTTCGAACTCGGGACCCTGAGCGCCGTGGTCCTGGGGCTCGATACGCTGCTGACGGCTGGCCTGGGCCGTTGGCTGTTCCGCGACGTTTCCGGGGGCGCGGACATCGGCCGTTTGTTCGTGCTGGGACTCTTCGCCGCCGGGCTGCTGGCGCTGTCGGTCACCGGCTTGCTGCGGCTGGCGCGTTACCATACTGGGGGCCGGACATGAGCGACCGTCTTAACCGCACCCTGGCGGCAGCCGTCGCCGCCGGTCTGATCCCGCGCGATGCCGAGCGCCCGCCCGCGGACGCCCGTCCCTGGCCGGTGCTGCTGCTGACCGCGCTCGGCGCCTGGCTGGCCGCGATTCCGCTGCTTGCGGGCGTCGGATTGTTGCTGGCGGACTGGCTGGCGGGCGATCTGGAACCCTATCTGGCGGGGGTGCTGATCCTCGCGGCCGCGGTGGTGACCTTGCGCGCCCGCGACCTGCCGCTGTTTATTGAGCAACTCGCGGTTCCGGCGTTGCTGGTGGGTCTGGGCGCCTTGGCCTTCGGGCTGGGCCGCGACCTGCCGCGGGAGACGGCGGCGGGCCTGGTCGCGGTTCTGGCTTTGGCCCTGGCCGCCGGCCTGCCGCGCCCCTGGCTGCGGGTGCTGCTCGGAGCCGCGGCCGGGGGGCTATTCGCGCTGGCCGTCGCGCTCGTCCTGGCGGCGCCGCGCGACCTGCTGGTGCTGGACGGCTCGGGCCGCACCTGGGGCTTGCTGGCACTCCAGGTGACGCTGGCCCCCTGGTTGATCGGGCTTTGGGTGCAGCCGCGCCTGCTCGGTGCGGGCACGGGTGCGGCGGCAGCGCTGGAGTCGATCGGCGCCGGCTGGCTGCTTGCCACCCTGGCCGGGCTCGCGCTGGTGTCGGGCATGACCCTGCTGGCGGGCGCTGGTTTGAGCCCTCTGGCCCGCGATCTGGCCACCGAGTGGTCGGCGCGCCACGGTGCGGCTGGCGGGCCGATCTGGATGGCCGCGGGCTCGGCCCTGTTGGTCCTGGCCGCGACGCTCTGGGGTGCGCGTGTCTGGCTGGGGCTGCGCCGGCCCTGGGTGCTGGGTCTCGGGGCGGCGGTCGCCGGGCTCGCCTGGTTCCTGCCCAGCCTGGGCGGCGTCTGGCTGGCTCTGGTGATCACCGCCACCAGCGGGCGTTGGCGCCTGGCGGGGGCGGCGGCGCTGGCGGCGGCCTGGATCATCGGCAGTTTCTACTATCAGGTGCAGTGGCCGCTGGCCCAGAAGGCGCTGGTGCTGGCGACGGTTGGCGGCCTGCTCGGGCTGCTGGTTCTGCTGGGCGGCGGCTTGGGCCGCCGCGCCGCACCCCAGTCGGCGGCCTTCGGCGCAACGCGCGGCTGGGCACCCTGGCTCATCGCGTTGTCTGTCCTGGCGACCCTGGGAGTGGCCAATGTCGCGATCCGGCAGAAGGAGTCGCTGATCGCCGCGGGTCGGCCGGTGTTCGTGGCACTGGCGCCGGTGGACCCGCGTTCGCTGATGCAGGGTGACTTCATGCGTCTGCGGTTCGGCCTCCCGGCCGGGATCGACGACCTTGGTCGACTCAGCGGCGGCCGGCCACGGGTGGTCGCCCGTGCCGATGCGCGCGGTGTGGCGACCCTGTTGCGCCTGCATCGTCCGGACGAACCGCTGGCCGCGGATGAGTTTCTGATCGCGCTGACTCCCAAGGACGGGCGCTGGACTCTGGTCACCGATGCCTGGTTCTTTCGCGAGGGCGACGCGGCTCGGTGGCAGGCGGCGCGCTTCGGTGCGTTTCGTGTCGCCCCGGACGGCGAAGCACTGCTGGTGGGGATGGCCGATGCGCAGTTGCAGCCGATCGCGGCGGGCGACTGAGCCGCGTGTCGCGCGGCCGGCGGGCATTGGCTTGGTCGTGATCGTCTCCATAATGAAGGGTAGAACACGTGAGTTACTCCGCGCGCCCCGCGCGCTGCATGACCAGCACCAGCCAGTGCGCTTGTTCGCCTCCATCGACGGCTAACCCGTCCTCTCTCCAGGCTGATCCACTATGTCCGACCTGCAACGCCCCCTCGCCCAGCCGCCGCGCCCCGCGCTGATGCTGCGTCTGCTCGGCAGCGCGCTCCTGGTGTCGAGCGTTTACCTGGTGTCGTGCCAGGCCCTGTTCTTTCCTGTCTGAACTGCCGAGGACCCCGCGGTGACGATGCCCCCCAAGCCGCCCCGAGATGTGCGTCTGAACGAGCTCTTGCCGCTGGTGCGGTCCATGTTTGCCAGCACCAGCGCTTACGCACCCCTGATGAAGATCCCGCACACTGCACTGCGCGCGCTGGTGCAGGGTGCGGAGGAGACCCAGCCGCGCGTCCAACCGCCGCCGCTGCTGGCGGGTGCGCTGCTGTGGGTCTTGCCGACGCCGCTGCTGTTCGCCGCGATGATCGCCCTGGGGACCGGCCATCTGGACCGTTTCCTGGCCGACGCCGCGGGCTTCGGTCTGCTCATGGCCGGTGCCTGGTTGACGCGGCGCGGCATTCGGGCCGCCTATGTCCGGCAGCAGCCGCGTTTCGCACGTTTGTGGCGCTGGCCGCTCAAGACCCTGGGTGGGCTGGCGACCGCGCTGGGGGTCGGGGTCACCGCCGCCTTCAGCGTCGGTCAGGGGCCGGCGATCAGCCTCGCCTTCGCGGCGGTCGCCGCCCTGGGTTTCCATCTGACCTACGGATTCGAGCCGCTGGGGCGGCCGCGTCTCTTCTGGAGCGGCGATGAGCGGTTGCGCAAGGTGGCCGAGGCGTTGGCCGAGGCGGAGGGGCGGCTGCTGGACCTGGAGCGCACGGCGGCGGCGATGGCCAATCCGGAACTGAAGGCGCGGGTCCTGCGGATCAGCGCTCAGGGCCGCGGCATCCTGGAGCAGATCGCGGACCGGCCGGCCGATCTCTACCGGGCACGCAAGTTTCTCAACGTCTATCTGGAGGGCGTCCAGCAGGTGGCCGAGGGCTACGCCCGCACCCACCGCCTGGCCGATTCGCGCGAACTGGAGCAGAATTTCCGCAATGTGCTGGTCACCGTCGAGCAGGTCTTCGAAGAGCAGCGGCAAAAGCTCCTGCGGACCGACGTGCTCGACCTGGACGTGCAGATCGAAGTGCTCAAGAAGCAGCTCGATCGTGAGGGGATCGCATGACAGCAATCGCCTGAGGCAATTCACGGGAATAGACACGGCTGCGCGGCTGTCGGGGCGACTGTCGGGGCGACTTTAGTCGCCCCTCCACCTCGGCAGAACCTTTCCGGGAAAGCATCTACCGCCGTGTAGGGGCGAATTCATTCGCCCCTACAACCCAACAGGCTTTCTGCGCATGCGCAGTCGGGATGCCTATTAACGGAAATCGCCTTAGGGGCGACTAAAGTCGCCCCTACACGTTGGTACATCGTTTCCCGGAAATCACCTAAGGTCAGGCGTCTAAGGCTTCCGCCCTGGCTTCGCAGCGGGTCCGCCCTTGCGAGCAAACGAAATATCGTGAAGCCCCGTCGTTTTGCCCTCGTTTCCAGACACATCGCTGTTCACTTGCCCGATCTGTATTCAGGAGTGCCCTCAATGACTGAACAAACCACCGAATTGGAATCCCGTCCAGACACCCTGGAGCGGGCCATCACCCTGCGCCCGGAGGCCGGCCCGCTACAGACCACAATCCCGGCCGCCCGCACCGAACTGGCACCCCAGGTCGCCGCCCTGCTGCGCGAGATCGACCTGACCGACAGCCAGTCCGTCCTGTTCTTCGGTGCCAAGGCGCAGGAGCAATTGACCGAAGTCTCGGATCAGATGCTGGAAGGCGTGCGCGCCAAAGATGTCGGCCCCGCCGGCGCCTCATTGAGCGAGATGGTCACCACCCTCAAAGGCTTCGACGTCGATGCGTTGAACCCCAACCGGAAGCCGGGGTTCCTTGCCAAGCTGATGGGCAAGACGCGTCCGATCGCCCGGTTTCTCGAGGAATACGAGATGGTGCGCGACCAGATCGAGGCAATCAGTCGCGACCTGGAGCGTCACAAGACCAAGCTTCTGACCGACGTCACCGCGCTCGACCGGCTCTACCAGGCCAACCTCGACTATTTCCGCGCCCTGGAACAGTACATCGATGCCGGCGAGGCCAAGCTGCGCGAACTCGACGACACCGTCATCCCGGCGCAGGCCGCGCAAGTCGCGGCGAGCGACGACATGGTCCAGGCGCAACAACTACGGGATCTGCGTGCCGCGCGTGATGACCTGGAGCGGCGCGTCCATGACCTGAAACTGACCCGCCAGGTCGCCATGCAGGGACTGCCGAGCATCCGGCTCGTCCAGGAGAACGACAAGGGTCTGATCAACAAGATCAGCTCCACCCTGGTCAACACCGTGCCCCTATGGCGCCAGCAGTTGGCCCAGGCAGTCACCATCTTCCGCTCCAGTGAAGCGGCCGGCACCATCCGCGCGGCCACCGATCTGACCAACGATCTGCTGCGCGCCAATGCGGAAAACCTGAAAACCGCCAATGCCCAGGCCCGCCGCGAGATCGAGCGCGGTGTCTTCGACATCGAAGTGGTGCGCCACGCCAACCAGACGCTGATCGCGACCATTGAGGAGAGCCTGCAGATCGCCGACGCCGGCAAGCGCGCCCGCGCCCAGGCCAGTCAGGAGTTGGAGCGGCTGGAGGCGGATTTGCGTCGGACGTTGAGTGCGGCTAGCGCCAAGCCGACCGGGGAGGGAGGGGAAGACCGCGGTCGCAGCCGCGCGTAGGCTTAAGGCGGTAGGGCGCAATAGCGCAGCGTATTGCGCCTCAAGCATCCGCTGACACAGACCGGCTTGCCCCTTGCGTAACTTGTGGGAGCGGCCTCCGGCCGCGATGGAACCCACCGCGAACTCGACGCGCCGAGACCGTTCGAAGCCATGTCGCGACCGTAGGCCGCTCCCGCTTCTGTCAGTCGAACATGATCGACTCAAAGCACGCTTTCAATATCGGCTCCAGCGAAGTCGTTGCCGACGAAGAGTAGACGGCACGCGTGATTGTTCTCAATCGGCTGCGCCGGGGTCTCGATAAGTCGCAAGTCATTGGCGGAAGGGCGTGGGAGTCGAACCCACCCAGGACCGCCTGACGGCCCCAACCGGATTTGAAGTCCGGCCGCCTCACCGGATAGCGACGCCCTTCCAGAAGCACTGTTGTCCGGAGCGCCGCGGCGACCCGGTCATCGAAGAAATGCCACAGGATGGGGTGCAGTGCAAGGGCAGAATGGGTCGCCGATCGCCGTCACTGCGTTTGTCTCCGGCACTCCGGCCTTGGTCATGGTTCCGGCCAGCCGAGGCGTAGGACGGTCGACGTGCTCAGTTTGCGCAATCGGGCGCAGGGGTTCCCAGCTAAACCGCCAAGCGCCGATGCAGCCCCTCGTCCCAGTCCGCGGTCAAGGAGCGGAAGATCCAGTTCCGGCGACGACGCAGGTGGTTATAGGCTGCTTTCAGGTCTAGGATCATCGGCGCACCGGTTTCCAATGACAGGCGCGCCGCACCGCAGCGCCCGCGCAGTAACCGGCGTGGATCGCGGTTGATGGTGCCCTCCGGGAACAGGGCGAGCGAACCGCCGGCCAGGAGCCGCGCCCGGGCCTGCTCCAGGGCGGGAGTCTCATGGAGAAACCAGGGCTTGAGCCGGTTCAGGACGCGCGGGCGGGCATCCTTGCGTGTCACCGTGATGGCCCCGGTACGGGCGTAGAGGTAGCCGACACCGGGGATCAGACGGAAATTCCAGTCCGCCAGGAAGTGCACCGGGCGTCCGCCGCGGGCCAGCATCAGGGCTGCGGTCAGATAGACGGTCTCGCGGCGCGAGCCGTGATTGGCGACGAGGATGAAGGGGTCGCGGTCCGGCAACACCCGCTCCCATTGTTCGATGGTGCGGACCTGCCACCGCGCCAGGGCCGCCGCCGCACGCAAGGCGACCCGATCCAGAGGGCGCGCCAAGGCCTCCAGCGGCCAGCGCCACAGGTCGCGCGGGCGCAGGTCCTGCCAGGCAGGGAGGCCGGAGTGCAACGCCGAGCTGTGCTCAAGTGACATGGGGAAGGGCGAGCGCCGAACACTTGACGGTCAGGATGCGCGATCATCGCACGCCCGTGTTGCGGTACCGGGACGGTACCGTTTCAGTTCGGCGAAGGGGCTCGAAACCGCTCAGTCACAATGATACGAATCGGTGAAAGTCGCGTTTGAGGGTGTTTTTCAGTGATTCGATGTTCATGGTCGTTTGCGTCTTCTCCGCCGATGCAAGGCGAGTCCTTGGAACCGTCGTGAACGTGGATTTCTATTCGCAGACTATAGCCAACCCGGCTGTTTGACAACGGTCCGATGGGCGCTGCGCAGCAGTTCCAAATTTGGGCAGCATCGCGCAGCCCTTGGTGGATGCGGCGCGCGCGACCGACGTGCCGGGTCCATGACACCGAGCGGCGCGCCTTATCCACCCTACAACGGAACCGGTTTTGTCGGGCGGATAAGCGTAGCGCATCCACCATCAGCCTCGAAAATTGGAACTGCTGGGCGCTGCGCCAACGCACCCGCCGTGGCCCTTCGCGTTAGCGGGCCAGCAGGCTGTCGCGGAAGACGCGGTGACCGTCACCGATCCGGCGCGAGTATCCGATCCGGTCGAAATACTCCAGGATTTGGATGGCCAGCTTACGGCCGGTCCCGATGGCATCGCGGAATTCCGCGGCGCGCGCCTCACCGGCGCTCTCGCTCAAACGCAGGGCAATGGCGGCGAGGTCGGCCACCGCGGCGCTGGTGAAGTAATGATCGTGGGCGACCCGCTCGACCTCGCCCATGGCGGCCAGGCGTTTGAGCAGTTGCCGGATGCTGTCTTCTTCCTGATCCAGTGCGCGGGCCAGGTCCCGGACCCGGGGCGGGTCGAAGGGTTTGGCGGTCAGCAAGGGGCTGATGCCGTCCCGCCACAGGTGCTCATCGCTGTCCGCGAGCCGCACCGCATGGCCCGGCAGGTGAATCCAGGGGCCGGCACGCACGATCTTTCCATGAGCGGCCAAGGTGTCGAGCAAGGCGCCAAAGGCCGGCCGGGTCATGGCCGGGCCGGCGATACGGCGCAGGCGTTCCCGGTCGGGACCGCGTTGGTCCGGGTGTTCCTGATGGGCAGCGCGGAGCGCGTCGATCACGCGCTGCGCGAGGGCCTGCCACTGCTGCGGAGCGAACAGCAGCGCCCCAGCAGCCGTGTCGATCCGCACGCAACCGGGCCGGTCTATGATGGCCGAGGTGGTTGCCTGGTCCAGGTTCCACTGGCGCCTCAACCGATCCAGGTCCAGTCCTTGCGCCGCCAGTTCCAGTGCCGCAACGGCCGCGGTCAGGGTGTCCGGTTCAGCCAGCGCGGCCAAGAGGGCGAGCCGGGCCGGGCGACGCCGGCCCCGCGCGGGCGGCTCCGGGTCCAGCACCCAGCCGCCGGCGAGGGTGCGGCGGGCGGACTGGTCGCGCAGGATGAAGCGATCCCCGCGCACGGCCGCCAGGTCCGCGTCCAGCACCAGTTGGGCCAGACCCGCGGCGCCGGGCGCGATGGCTTCCCCGTCCAGCACGGCCAGCCGACCGGTGCCATGGGCGGCGCCCAGATGGCAGTGGACCGGGGTCCAGTGTTTGAGCGGACCGGCCTCGGTGCCCAGAACCCGCACCTGGACGTCCAGCCGGCGGGTGGGCAGATGCAGGTCCGGGTCGAGCACCAGGTCGCCGCGGCCGACCGCCTCGCGATGCAGATCGGCCAGGTTCAGCGCGCACCGTTGACCGGCCAGACCCTGCTGCGCCGACCGATTCTGGGCGTGGATGCCGCGCACCCGCACCGGCAGGCCCGCGGGTGAGACCAGCAGACGGTCACCCACCCGCACCCGGCCGTCCAGTACCAGGCCGGTTACCACGGTGCCGGCCCCGGCGATGCTGAAGCTGCGGTCGACCGCGAGCCGGAAGCGTCCGCCGACGCGCCGGGGCGGAAGCCGGGCCGCGACGGTCTCCAGGTGCCGCTGCAGCGCCGGGATGCCGTCACCGCTCAAGGCATTGACCGGAAAAATGGGCGCCGCCGCCAGCCCGGTCCCGTGCAGCAGGGCGCGGATTTGGCTCTCGACCTGGGCGACACGCTCGGATGACACCCGGTCGATCTTAGTCAGGGCCACCAGGCCGTGGTCCAGGCCCAACAAGTCCAGCACCTGGAGGTGCTCTCGCGTCTGCGGCATGGGTCCGTCGTCCGCCGCGACCACCAGGATGACGCAATCGATCCCGGCGGCTCCGGCGACCATGGTGTGCACCAGGCGCTCGTGACCTGGTACGTCCACGTAGCCCAGGACGGCACCGGAGGCGATGGGCTGGTAGGCATAGCCCAGGTCCAGAGTGATGCCGCGGGCTTTCTCCTCCGGCAGACGATCCGTATCCACCCCGGTGAGTGCGCGGACCAGGGCGGTCTTGCCGTGGTCGATGTGGCCGGCGGTGCCGATGATCACGCGGGTACCGCGCGGTGCGCCAGAATGGCGAGTTGGCCGCGGAAGGTCTCCGGGTCTTCCAGGCACCGCAGGTCGAGCCACAGGGCGCCATCGGCGATGCGGCCGATGACCGGGACGGGGAGCTGCCGCAAGGCGGTCTCCAGGTCGCGCAGTACGCCGCCGCGTCGGCCATTGGGTCTGATCACCAGGGCCTGGCTGGGCAACCGGTCGACCGGCAGTGAGCCGCTGCCGATCTGGCTTTGCACCGGTGCGGTGTCGACCGTTACCGGCCAGTCCGCCAGGGCCTGCGCCAGGGCCGGCATCAGGTCGGTCGCCAGGGCCGCGATCTCAGTGGTCGGGCGGGTGAGGAGCCGCAGGGTCGGCAGGCGCTCAGCCAGTCGCTCCGGGTCCCGATACAGGCGCAGCACTGCTTCCAGGGCGGCCAGGGTGAGCTTGCCCAGGCGCAGGGCACGCTTCAAAGGGTTCTTCTTGATGCGGGCGATCAGGTCGGCACGGCCCGCCAGGATGCCGGCCTGGGGTCCGCCCAGGAGTTTGTCTCCGCTGAAGGTCACCAGATCCGCCCCGTTGGCCAGGGTTTCCTGGGGCGTGGGTTCGTGGGGCAAGCCGTACGGGGTCAGGTCCACCAGGGTGCCGCTGCCCAGGTCCACCACCAGGGGCAACCCGCGGTCATGGGCGAGCCCCGCCAGCTCCCGCTCCGGGACCGCGGCGGTGAAGCCCTGGATGGCATAGTTGCTGGTATGGACCTTCATCACCAGCCCGGTGCGCGGTCCGATGGCGTCCGCGAAGTCACGGGCATGGGTGCGGTTGGTGGTGCCGACCTCCTTCAGGCGCGCGCCGGCCCGCGACATGATGTCCGGGACCCGGAAGGCGCCGCCGATCTCCACCAGTTCACCTCGGGAGACCAGCACCTCCTTGCGCAGGGCCAGCGTATTGAGCAGCAGGAAGACCGCGGCGGCGTTGTTGTTCACCACGGTCGCGGCTTGCGCTCCGGTCAGATCCTTGATCCAGCCCTCCACCAGGCTGTCCCGGTCGCCGCGGGCGCCGCTCGTCAGGTCATATTCCAGCGCGCAGGGTTCCCGGGCGGCCAGGGTGAGGGCGGCCACGGCCTCTTCCGGCAGGGGGGCGCGGCCCAAGTTGGTATGCAGGACGGTGCCGGTCAGGTTGAAGACCCGCCGCAGCCGGGGTGACTCGGACCGAGCCAGGCGTTCGTCGAGACCGGCGGCGATCCGGGATTCGGCGAATGGGTCGGCGATCGCCTCCCCGGCCGCGATGCGCCCCCGCAGGTCATCGAGCAGCCCGCGCACCGCGGTGAGTACCGGCTGGCGGCCATATTCGAGCAACAGCGGCGCCAGGGTTGGCCATCCGAGGATGCGGTCGACCGAGGGTGGTCGTGGGAGGACGCTATGCACGATAGACGATCCTTATGGTTGTCGTTGACGGGTTTTTCGGAACCGGAAACAAAGTACAGATGCACTGCCCGCGGATCATCCGGGCGTCGCCGCCCCCCCTTGCAGCAGCAGGAAATTGAGTCCGGCCCGCTCGAAACCCTCCTGGTCCACCAGGAGGTCCAGGGCCAGGGTCGCCAGGTCATCGGCCCAGGGGTCGAGGTGCGGGTTCCGATCCAGTCGACAGAGCTTGAGGTAGCCCCGGCATTCCGGGCAGGTCTCGGCCTGCACCGCGGGTTGCGGAACATTCGCAGCGTCCTCGGCGTCGCGTGCGGTCAGACTGAGATAAGCCACGCCGCGGCTGTTATCGCACAGGCTGCATTTGGCTCTGACCACGTGCCATTCACTGGCACAGAGTCCGCAGTGCAGATAGCGCAGCCCGTCCACCGCCCCGCCGATCCGCTGGACGGCGGCCACCGGCGGCGAGCCGCACACCGGGCAGACCCCCGGCTGGGTATGACCCAGGCCGGGCGGGGCGATGACATCCGGGTCGAGTCGGGCCGCGGCGGCCGTCCAGCAGACTTGCAGCGCGGCACCGATCAGCGGGGCAGCGGCCAGGTCCAGCGCGCTGCCGTCACCGGTCAGGAGTGCGCGGGCCTGAGCCTCCAGCCAGTCATTTTCAGCCCCGGTCAGCCGACTGAAGGCCGCGGGGTCCGGTGCCTGGGGCGCCAGTTCCGCGGCGAGCCGACGGACCAACTCATGCCAGGCGGGACTGGGCCACCAGGAGGGGGCGGCCAGCGGGGGCATGGCCGCCTCCCGGCAGTGCGCGAGCAGTGCGTCTGCCGGTAGGGGGTCGGGTGCCAGTCCTTCCCACAGGCGTTCCTGGCACTCGGCCAGGTCGGCCGCGAAGCGCAGGAAGGGTTCCAGGGCATGGCCGGGCGCCAGGGTGCGCAGGCGGTGCGCACGGCCGGCAAACAGTCCCAGCGCGGGCAGACGCAGGGTCGGGAAGACCCCGGCCGCGGGTTCGAGTTGGCCGGGTTGGAGGATGGGGCTGGGCATGGTGGGTATCTGTAATCCCAAGAAAGAGACGTTCTCTCACAAAGACACAAAGATCACAAAGACTTCAACGCGAACGCAACTGCTTGACAGTTGCGCCCGCATCTGATCGACTCTCGCCAGCCTGGCGGTTTGTCTGGCGCTTGCGTCGTCGACATCGAGTTTACCACTCTCCGAGAAGGATGCGTTGTTATGAGACCGGACGAGATCAAGCAGAAGATCAGCGAGTTAAGTCTATCCGAAAAACTGCTGCTGGTTGAAGACATCTGGGATTCGATCGCGGCAAGCAGTCCCGATCTTCCTCTGCCTGAGTGGCAGAAAAAAGAATTGGACAAGCGCTATACCGACTACCAGCAGGGGGCTCTGGAACTCCATGACTGGCAAGCAGTGCATGAAGGACTGCGCGATAAATATAAATGAAGCTGCGCTACACTGCCGGCGCAAGAGACGACATCGATCTGGCGGCCTTGATCGTAATTCCGGCCGGCGCGTGCGTATTCAGGGCTTCCAGCCCTGACCATGTCAGGCCAGGATGGCCTGACTACGCACCCGGCGAGACCAAGTGGCCGGAATCTTGATCGAGACCGATCTGGCCTTGGCATGGTATGAGCGGCAACGCCGAGGCTTGGGGTTGGAGTTCCTCGATTGTGTCGAAGCCGCCATCGCATCGCTGCGAGACAGTCCTCAGATATACCCGATTCGCTTCTTGCTTTCGTTGCTGCGTGGTCCACCGTTTTCCTTTTTCGATTTTCTACACGATCGAAGACGATGAGATTATCGTGCACTCCGTCTTCGACAATCGGCAGAATCCTAGCAAGCGACCGTTTTAGATTCGGCAGATCCGCCATCCCTGGCTTCGTCGATATAGCCTTCGTACCTGATATCCGGACAGAGCCTTAGTAGGGGCGGGTTTGAAACCCGCCCCTACGTCCGGTTATCACGTCCGATGGCTATATCTCGCATCCTGGCCTTGATCGTCATCCCGGCCAGCGGCGTGCGTAGTCAGGGCTTCCAGCCCTGACGGTGTCAGGCCAGGATGGCCTGACTACGCACCCGGCGAGTCCAAGTGGCCGGAATCTTGATCGAGGCCCGCATCCTCACCCCTCTTTCGTCGCCTCCTTATACCAGGCCCGATGATGCTGTTTGGCCCAGGCGCGGGTCACGGTGCCGTACCACATGGCGCGGATGGTGCCCTTGGTCCAGATGGCGGCGTAAACGTGGACCATGATCAGGCCGATCATCACCGCGGCACTGCCGGAATGGATCACGGCGGCCAGCCGCACCCATTCCACCGGGAAGCTGAACCAAGCGCGCCACAAGGGGATGCCGGACAGAATGAGCAGGAGCATGCACCAGAAGAGCAGCCAGAAGAGGATCTTCTGGCCGCCGTTGTATTTGCCCTGCTCGGGCATGTTGTGGTCGTCCCCGTCCACCATCTCACGGATGCGCTTGAGCCATTGCCAATCGGCCGCGGTCATGAGGTTGAGACGGGTGAAGCGAATCAGCATCACCATATAGGCCAAGGCCATCAACACCCCCAGATAGGGGTGAATGATGCGGGTCCAGGTCCCCCCGCCGAAGAGCAGGGTGAAAGGCCAGAAGGCCGGATGGAACAGGGCGAGCCCCGAGAGGCCGAGCAGGATGAAGCTGATACCGACAATCCAGTGGTTCAGGCGCTCGCTCGGGGTGTAACGGACCAGATCGCGCGGATCGCGTTGCATTATTCGACCTCCTTCTCGGTCTCTTTGGAGACCTCATTGGGACCTTTGGTGATGTAGTGGAAGAGTCCGGCCAGACTCACCGCCGCGAAGGCGGCGATGGCCAATGGCTTGGTGATGCCCTTCCAGACACTGACCAGGGGATCGATTTGCGGGTCCGCGGGCAGGTTGGCGTAGAGCCCCGGTTGGTCCGCGTGCTGGAGCACATACATCACATGGGTTCCGCCCACCCCCGGCGGATCATAGAGCCCAGCCTTCGCGAACCCGCGTTCATTGAGGTCACGCACCCGAATGGCCGCGTGTTGCACCATGTCGTCCTTGGCGCCGTAGGTGATGGCGCCGGTGGGGCAGGTCTTGACGCAGGCCGGTTCCAGGCCCACCGCCACCCGATCCGAGCACAGCGTGCACTTATACGCCTTGCCGTCCTTCTGGGCTATCCGCGGGATATTGAAGGGACAGCCGGTGATGCAGTAACCGCAGCCGATACAGTGCTCCTGATTGAAATCCACGATGCCATTGCCGTATTTGACAATGGCGCCGGGAGCCGGGCACGCTTTGAGGCAGCCGGGGTCCGCACAGTGCATACAGCCATCCTTGCGAATCAGCCATTCCAGGTGGCCGTTCGGCTCCACCTCCGAGAAGCGCATGACGGTCCAGGATTGATCGGTGAGGTCCATTGGGTTGTCATAGACACCATGGTTGAACCCCACCTCATCACGCAGGTCGTTCCATTCCATGCAGGCGACCTGGCAGGCCTTGCAGCCGATGCATTTCGAGATGTCGATGAGCTTGGCGACCTCGAACCCCTGACGGGCCGAGGGCGAGGGCGTGGTGGTGGCGGAACGGGCGGTGATATCGAGTGGTTGTAGTGCCATGGTCGCCTCCTCACGCCTTCGCCTGGAGTCGGGTCGGGAGTTTTTCGATGTCCACCAGGAAGGCCTTGAACTCCGGCGTCTGGGTATTGGCATCGCCCACGAAAGGCGTCAGGGTATTGGTGATATAGCCGTTCCTGGCCACCCCCTTGAAGCCCCAATGAATCGGAATGCCCACCGTATGCACCGCCCGGCCATCGATGGTCAGCGTCTTGAGGCGCTTGGTGACCACGGCCACGGCGACGATGAAGCCCCGTTTGGAACGCACCCGCACGTGGTCTCCCGCGGTAATGCCCTTGGCCGCGGCCAATTCCTCGCCGATCTCAACGAACTGCTCCGGCTGCACGATGGCATTGAGCCGCACGTGCTTGCTCCAGGTGTGGAAGTGCTCGGTCAATCGGTAGGTGGTCGCGACATAGGGGAACTCAGCCGCGCTGCCGAAGCTCTCCCAATCGCCTTTGAACACCCGTGCCGCCGGGTTGGCCCGGGCGAGCGGGTTATCCGGATGCATGGGGTTGTTGGCGAGCGGCGACTCCATGGGCTCGTAATGTTCCGGGAAGGGACCTTCCGCCATCATGTCCCGGGCAAAGAAGCGGGCCACGCCCTCCGGATTCATGATGAACGGACCCATGCCATCCGCCGGAGCGCTGTCGGGCTTGAAGTCCGGGATGTCCGAGCCCGTCCACTTGCCGGCCGCCGCATCCCAGCCCACCAATTTGCGGCTGGGATCAAAGGGCGCGCCATCCGCATCGCAGGACGCGCGGTTATAGAGCACGCGCCGATTGGCCGGCCACGCGAAGGACCAGTTGAGGTTCTGGCCGATGCCGTAGGGGTCCGCGTTGTCGCGGCGAGCCATCAGGTTACCCTTCTCGGACCAGGCTCCGGCAAAGATCCAGCAGCCGCAGGAGGTAGACCCGTCGTCACGCAACTCGGCAAAGCTGTTGAGTTGCTCGCCGGCCTTCACCAGGACCTTGGTCGCGTCCTTGAGGTCGGTGACGTCCTTGATCGCCCGGCCGGAGAACTCCTTCGCCAGCTCGTCCGGCGCCGGATGGGCAGGCTGCTTATGTCGCCAGGTCAGGTTCAGGATCGGGTCCGGGAAGGCGCCGCCATCCTTCTTGTACATCGCCCTCAGTTTCAAAAAGATTCCGGCAATGATCTCCTGGTCGTTCAATGCTTCACCGGGCGGCTCGGCACCCTTCCAATGCCATTGCAGCCAGCGACTGGAATTGACCAGTGAGCCGTCTTCTTCCGCGAAGCAACTGGAGGGCAGCCGGAAGACTTCAGTCTGGATCTGCGTCGGGTCCACGTCATTGTATTCGCCGTGGTTCTGCCAGAATTCCGAGGTCTCGGTCGCCAGCGGGTCGATCACCACCAGATACTTGAGCTTGGCCAGTGCCCCGGACAGTTTGATCTTGCACGGCGCCGAGGCCAGCGGATTGAAGCCCTGGCAGAAATACCCGTTCATCTTGCCGTTGTTCATGTCTTCGAACACTTGCAGGATGTCGTGCGTCTTATCGAGCTTGGGCAGCCAGTCGTAACACCAGTTGTTCTCCGGCGTCGCGGCATCGCCATACCAGGCTTTCATGGTGCTCACGAAGAACTTGGGATAGTTCTGCCAATAGCTCAATTGGCCGGGCCGCAGGGGTTTGGGTGAACGCTTGGTCAGATACGCTTGGAAGTCCTTCTCGGCCTCGCCCGGCAATGTCATATAGCCGGGCAACAGGTTGGACAGCAGCCCGAGATCCGTGAGTCCCTGGATATTGGAATGACCACGCAGGGCATTCATCCCGCCGCCGGCCACCCCGATGTTGCCGAGCAGCAACTGCACCATGGCCCCGGTGCGGATCATCTGCGAGCCCTGGGAGTGTTGGGTCCAGCCCAGGGCGTACATGACGGTCATGGTCCGATCGGGGGCCGCGGTCTCCGCGATCATGCCGGCCACCTTGAGGAAGGCCTCCTGGGGCGTGCCGCAGATCCGCTCCACCAGTTCCGGCGTATAGCGGGCGTAATGGGCCCTCAGCAACTGGTAGACACAGCGCGGGTCTTGAAGGCTTGGATCGGTCTTGACGAAGCCGTCCTCGCCCATCTGGTAACCCCAGGTGGCCTTGTCATACTTGCGCTTATCCGGATCATAGCCCGAGAAGATGCCGTCCGTGAAGGTGAACTCATCCTTCACCAGGTAGCTCATGTCCGTATAGTCCCGGACATACTGATGATGGATCTTGTCGTTGCTCAGCAGATAGTTGATGAGCCCGCCCAGGAAGGCGATGTCGGATCCGGCACGGATCGGGGCATAGTAATCCGCCACCGCCGCGGAGCGGGTAAAGCGCGGGTCGACGACGATCAGCCGGGCCTTGCGATGGGCCTTGGCCTCGGTCACCCATTTGAAGCCGCACGGATGGGCCTCGGCGGCATTGCCGCCCATGATGAGAACAAGGTCGGTATTCTTGATATCGACCCAATGATTGGTCATGGCGCCGCGGCCGAACGTCGGGGCAAGACTTGCCACCGTCGGGCCGTGTCAAACGCGCGCTTGATTATCGAATGCGAGCATCCCCAGGCTGCGTACGACCTTATGGGTCAGGTAGCCGGTTTCATTACTGGAGGCGGAGGCGGCCAGGAAGCCGGTGCTGTTCCACCGGTTGACGGTCGCGCCGTCCTTGTTCACGGCCTCGAAGTTGGCGTCCCGGTCTTCCTTCATGAGGGCGGCGATCCGCGTGAAGGCGTCATCCCAGGCGATGGGCTGCCACTCGCGGCTGCCGGGTGCCCGGTACTCGGGTTGCGTCAGGCGCGTGTCGCTGTGGATGAAGTCCAGAAGTCCCGCGCCCTTGGGGCACAGGGTGCCGCGATTGACCGGGTGATCCGGGTCGCCCTCGATATGGAAGATGCGCCCGTGCACATTCTTGGCCCCGGCGCCCAGACCGTACATCAGGATGCCGCAGCCGACCGAGCAGTAGGGGCAGGTGTTGCGGGTCTCGGTGGCCCGCGCCAGTTTGAAGCTGCGCATCTCCGCGAGCGCGGTGTCGGGCGCAAAGCCCAACAGGGTCAGGCTGGAGGTGCCCACCCCGGTGGCGCAGACCTACAGGAAGGTCCGACGTGTGACTTGCATCTGACTGTGTTCCTCTCGTTGTGGTATGCGCGCTTTGGACTACAGGATGGGCACCTGC
>NZ_CAIZIZ010000467.1 GCF_903933125.1 uncultured Lamprocystis sp.
CGGCGGAGTTGGTCGCCCGGGTGAGCGACTTTGCGCACACGATCAACGTCGATCCGTTTGCCGTTGCCGACCGGCTCTGGACGAAAACGACGCTCGATCCAGAGGAAGAGAAATTACGCATCCCGGCCTAGGCGAGGTTTAGTCGACGCGGCCAGCGACAAGCGTATTCCGGTGGCGGAGGGGACCTGAAAAAGCACTGGCGGAATGAGCCCGGATTGCATCCTTAAGCATCAATAGTCGCTCCAGCCCGAGGACATGCAGCACCCGCGCCCCAAGCTCCTCCGTACTGCGCGAGATAGCTTCCTCGGGAATGCTGTGACAGACGGTAAGCCCGTCTAAGTCCTCGAATCCATAGGAGCGCATGAACGGGTACATGCCGGAACTCACCGCTGCCCAGTGATCGGTCGCCTCGTCCCCGCGGACGTGGGCCCGGGCCGGGTTGATGGTGAAATGTACGCGGCTCTTGCGGAAGGTGTCCACTTGGCGGGCTCGGGCGCTCGGGCATATTCTAGAGTCGGCGCAGGGTATCCGGGGTCCTCAGGTAACGCCTGACCGAGGCGATCGCCCGCGGGGTGGCTCGCCGTCGTAGCCCGGAGCCATGCGTTGACGAAGAGCAACACGAGTGCTGGCAGAATTGTGAGACGGAAGCGTTCGCCCTCCTCCGGGGACCACGTCGCCGCCTGGCCCCGGACCCAGGTCCGAAAGACCTGCGAATCGCAGGCCCATGCGCCGCGGGTGTTCCCGCTCGCGGCATCAAGCGCCAAGGCGATCACAGGGTTGGCGTTCGACAGCCCCTCGGACCCTTGGACAAGTGCGTACGCGAGTACGCTCGGGAGTTGACCCAGGTCCGGGTCGGAGTGGGGCCGGCTATGTGCGTTCACACTCGCTCCATCGATGCCATGGTCGGCTTGAGTGATGCTGGTGCGCAAATCCGCTTCAAAGACGAAAGGGCTCGCCGCCGTCTCAGTCGGCGGCGAGAAAGGTCTCCAGTCCAGTGGGGGCCCCGGACGACAGCGCTTCGACGACGTCGCCCAGGTAGGCGTCGAACGGGGAGTTTGTACCGCCAGGGTCGCGGCCAGGATCAGGAACATCCGACGCTGGACATTCTCGCGAATCCTGGGACATCCCCCCCTCCGGGCACTCGCCGATAGAATGGGGGCCGCAAGGTTCCGGACTTTACCCGAGCGTTTTGTGGGTTGAGGCCAGATACGCTTGGATGAGTTGCTTCACCAAGCCTTGAACGGTACGCCCCTCCTGTGCCGCCCGAATCTTCAGTTGCTGGCGCATCTTCGCCGGGATCTGCACGTTGAGCCGCGCGGTTGGCTCCTCCGCGGCCAGCGCGGTCAACGGCGCCAGATCCGCCGGTGTCCCGCTGCCCCCTGCGGATTGCCCTGGACGAGGCTTGACCTTCAAACGCGGTTCAGACATCGAACGCCTCTTGGATTTGCTTGAGCAGGTGGTGGATCTCCCACGCGGCCGGTCCCGCGGGCTCGTCGTCCATGGCCGTCGACCCGTCGGCCATGGACCGCGCGAAGATCGTGCGATCGTAGATGGCTCCTTGCAGGATCGGGAACCCGTAGATCTTGATCGCGTCGGCGACTTCCCGCGCCAGGAGGGTGCCCTTCTTGGACCGGGTGATCACGAAAGCCGCCGCGGGGGTGCCGTCTGTGACTTTCTGTCGCGCCTGGATCATCTCAACCAGCGGATCGCACGCCCAGATATCCAAAGGCGAGGGCTGGATCGGGATGAGCACCAGGTCTGCCGCCTTGACGGCCGCCGCGCTCATTTTCTCCAGCTTGGCGGCGCCGTCGATGAAGACCCACTGATAGGGTGCGCCCAAGGAGATCAGATCCCGATCGAGCGTCGGCCGGTCCAGGCCGATCACGGGAAAGCCGGCTTTCCCGTCGCCCGCAGTGTGCCAGTCACGGGCACTGCCTTGCGCGTCGGCATCGGCGAGCAGGACCGTCTGCCCCTTGAGGTGCAGTGCCCGGGCCAGATGGGCGGCCAGGGTGGTTTTCCCGCACCCACCTTTGGGATTGAGGATGGCGACGACGTTTGGCACAGGTTTCACTCCCTGGTTGATCCAACATTGTTACATGACTTCCCTGCTTCCTGACTTCTGAGCTTCTTTCCTTCTTCGCTTCCTCGCTTCTTTTCTACGTTCGTTCCATTGAAGCCGCCTGCTGGCAACCTTCCATGTCGCGGCTTTATCAAGGGCGGCACCCGTCGCGTTCAGCACGCCCGGGGGTTTCCAGTTTGCTTCCCTTCATCGTTTCGTTACTTCATCGCTTCCCCGTTCGTCTAAGACGGCGAACCGCTCCCACCCGGCGACACGGAGGAGACGGTTCAACATCCGCCTGGTCCCCGCGCACTTCAAATCCTCCCTTCCCAACTTCCCAACTTCCCTGCTTCCTTGCTTCTTTATTTCGTTGTCTCCGAGGAATCTTGGAAGAAACCAAGGAAAGAACCCTGCATCCGTCACGCTGACGACCCGGCGCCAAAGAACTGCGCCATTCCGCCCTCGCCCGCCCGTAGCTTGCGCAGAGACCGCCGGATCATCCGCGTATCCTTCCAGCCCCCGGCCTGGAGAATCCCCGACCGTCGAGACGCCGGCAGCCGCCAGGTCCTGGGCCGCGCCGACTCGCAGTGAGTGCCCGGAGTCGCAGATCCAGGCGATCCGGGTATTCGGCGCGGCGGCCTCCAGCGCGATCGTGATGCACCGGTCCGCCGTGGACAGCCAAGCGTCGCCGTGGAAGCGCGCGTGGGCGACCGCGCCCGGCAGATGACCGAGGGCGGGATCGACGCGCCCGCACGGTTCGCGCGCAGTCACACCCGCTCCATGGCCACGACGCCCGCCTTGATGGACCGCTGGGTGCCGCCGAAATTGATGTCCAGGATGTCCTGCTCGCGCAGGCCGACCACCAGGCCGTCGCCGAAAAACGGATGGCGCACCCGGTCATTGATATGCCAGTCGCCGGGGGACACCGGGGCCGCGGGTGGCTGTGCCGGCGCTTGGTAGCGCTCCTCAAGACCCATGTCCCCCAGATACCGGTTGAGCACCGGCGCGGCCTCAAGCGACGCCTCCGGCAAGGGTGCAACAGGGTCGGCGCCGGACAGCCGGCGGGTGAGCGCCTCCCCAAGTGCC
>NZ_CAIZIZ010000468.1 GCF_903933125.1 uncultured Lamprocystis sp.
CCGGAATTATGATCAAGGCCAAGCGGCGCTCAATTGCCCTGCAACGCGTAAGTCTGGTCGAGCAGGTCGGGATAGAGCGCCCGCCAGAAGCCGCACCGGTGTGCCTGATCCGCGTCGAACCAGGCGGTCTTATCGGGCTCCAGCCGCAACACGGCGTCGGGGCCGGCAAAGGGCAGCCACCGCGGGGCACCAAAGGCCATCGGGGTACCGGTCCGGGCAAAGCTGGTCCAATAGGCCATCATCTGCGCGGCGAGCGCCTGCTGCGACTGCGTGAGCGGAGCACCGTCGCGTTTCATGGTATTGGAGAAGCCCGGAAACTGGTACGGCAACTCCGCAGAATGCACCGCACCCATCGCGATCCCGGGGTTGGTTACCACGTCGGGCGGGTTGGGATCGGCGAATTCGTACTCGTAGACCGGGACGTATTTGGAAGCAAGCTGGGCCGTGCGCAGGTAAATGCAGTTGTTCAGGCCAACACGCGGATTGAAGTCTGATTTGATGGACCCGAGTTGGGACGCCGCGGACAGACCGTTGTCCAGTGGATATTCGGCCGCCACGCGCGCGCTCTGGTCGTCATAGGCTTGCGCCAGCCGGACGCTGAAATTGTCGCGAGTCGTCAATTGCCCGGCCAGCAGCTCATAGGCGACATAGAGGCGCTGCTCCTGGGTGTTGCCGCCCTGGATCAGCGGCACCCGCACGAAGCGGCCGGTGGCCAGGGCCTCGTCGCCTTGCAGCGGCTGTGAGGGCGTCCCGTAGACGGGGGCGAAGGCGAGCAGGTCGCTGCCGGCCGCCGCGCTCCCGGCCGCGAGCAGGTCTGCCACCGGCGCATTGCGCAGGCAGGCGAGCGCGTCCGCGCCGGTGCAGCCGACGATCTCCGCCACGCGCTGGCCGATGGTCTGCGCCACCGCATCGACCCGGCGCAGCCGGTGCGTGCAGCCGCCGCTCTGGATGATCGCTTTGTGGAAAAGCCCCTGGGTCTGCTCCGGTGCCAGCAGGTGCATGCAGACGCCGGAGGCGCCCGCGGATTCGCCGGCGATGGTGACGTTGTCCGGATCGCCCCCGAAGGCCGCGATATTGCGCTGCACCCAGCGCAACGCGGCGCGCTGGTCCTGGAGCCCGTAGGCCCCGTTGGTGTCGGGATCGAAGGCCGGGTGCGGCATGAAGCCCAAGACCCCGAGGCGGTAGTTCATCGACACCACCACCGCGTCACCCGCCTTGGCCAGGGCGCTGAGGTCGTAGAGGCCGCTGGACCCGCCGACGAAGGCGCCGCCGTGAATCCACAGGATCACCGGCCGCTTGCCCTGCGGGATCTGGCCGCCCGGCGCCGGCGTCGTGACATTGAGATAGAGGCAGTCCTCATCGACACTCGCTTCGGGAATGCCATAACGCGCCGTCTGGGGGCAGAGGCCGCGATAGCGCGTGGCGTCGAGTACGCCGGACCAGGGCGCGGCCGGCCGCGGCGGCGCCCAGCGCAGTTTGTCCACCGGGGGCGCCGCGAAAGGGATACCCTTGTGTTCCCGCACCCCGGCGCCGATGGTCCCAGCCACCGCGCCGGTGTCGGTCATGACCACTGACGGGTCCGCCTTTGCTGGTGCCTCCTGCCCTTGCGCACCCAGGATACCCGTCAGTGACAGGCAGGCGGCCAGGGCCGCACGGCGCATACCGGGTTGGTCATGCATATCAGGAATTCTCCGCCATCATTCAGGGGTGAGGCATTCTACCCTTGGACTGCGGCCGCGACCTCGATCATGGTCACGGGCAGTCGTCGACGTTCGCGGTTGCTCGCCCCGTGGCATAATTCGACACTCCAGATGCGACCAGACCGCGCGTCGCCGCGGACCGGGACATGGCCATGGACGAGACTTTCAAGATACTCCGGACTGGCCTGCGCGCCGCGCCCCGCGTGGTCCGGCGGCAGTCGGGCAAGGCGGGCTCGATCACCGGACGAGCGCATGGGTCCGGTCCTTGGCCGCGCCTCGGGTTAGCCGCGATTTGTCTGTTGTTCCAGTCGGCGCCCCCGCGCGCCGCGCCGACCCCGGTCATCGCCTGGCCGGCAGGGCACTACAACCCCAACCCGTTGCCGGACGATGTGATCCTGCCGTTGCCCTGCGGTGGTGCCATGGTCTTTCGCCCGGTCGCGACCGGGGTGCCGCCCGCGGACGCCGCTGGCTTGCCCCCGGACGTGCAGCGGCTCTATCGGGTCGCGGGCCGCTTCGATCCCCACCGGACCGGCACCGGCCACCTGCTGATCGGCAAATACGAGGTGACCCGGCTGCAATATCAAACGGTGAACGCGGCGGCCAGGCGGTCGGCCTGTCCCCGCCCGGATGCGCAGTCCGCCCTGCCGCAGGTCGACGTCAACCGCCGCGATGCGGAGGGCTTTGGGCTTGATCTCTCTCAGTGGTTGGCCGATCAACAGAGCAGCCTGCCCGATTGCAGCGACGGCCGCGGTCCCTGTCTGCCCCGCGTCGATGGCGTCGCCGCCACCGTGCGGTTGCCCGGCGAGGACGAATGGACCTTCGCTGCCCGCGGCGGCCTGGCGGTTAGCGCCGCCGACTTTGCCGCGTCTGTCTATCCCATGCCCAAGGGTCTGGCGCTTGGTGTGATCGGCAAGCGGGAAGGCGGCAGCGCCGCGGCGGCGATCGGCGGCCCGCGCGCCAATCCGCTCGGGCTGCACGACATGCTGGGCAATGTCGAGGAGATCATGCTCGACCTGTATCGGATCGATGGCGCTTCCGGCGAGATCGGCGGCTACGTGGTGCGCGGCGGCAGTTTCTACTCTGAACCGGCCGAACTGGCAGTGACCTTGCGCCGTGAGGTGCCGCTGCTCAACAAGACCAGCGATACCGGGTTCCGGGTGGTTGCGGCGGTGCCGATCTACACCTCCGGGCGGCGGCTTGCCGAGGTCCAGCGGCAGGAGCAGTCCGGGGTGGGACTGATGCATCCGACGCCGGAGCCTGCGCAGGCCGCGGTTCCCGCGACGGCCCCGTCTGCTTCGCCCGCCACGGCGCCGATCCCGGCTGCTGGCTTGCCGCAGGCGCACCCCGAGCGCGCCGGGGCTCCGCTCGACCTCACCGCCGATGATCGGCGCGAGATCGCGATCCAACTCGTTCGGCTGGGTTACGACCCATGGGTTCCAGGCGCGTCCTGGCGTGTCGTACCGAAGCAAACCGGCGCACTTGACAGCGGTCAGCCGCTCGACGGGTTCTGGGAGCCGGCGCGCCGCGCCCTCGCTGCATTCCAGGAGGCGGCGGGTCTGGAGGCGAGCGGTGATGTCACCGCTGAGACACGGGCCGCGCTCACGGCGGCGGTGACTGCCCTGAAGGCCCGCGAGCGGGCCGACGCTGAGCAGCGGGCCGCGCAGGCCGTTCAGGAGCAGGAGCGTCAGGCGCAGCGGGCGCGGGCCTATCCCTGCGACAAGACGCAGGATCTGCAAAGCGAAGCCTGCCGCATCCTGTTGCGGCAGATCCAGGACCAGGGTGGTCTGCCGGCGACCGGCGAACTGACGGAGGAGACCCGCGCCTTGATCGAGCGTCGGGCGACGGAGTCGAGTCAACCGCGCAAATGACCGTTGCCATGCGGTCCGCAAGGGTCCGGGGTACACCTTGATCGTCGTTCCGCCCGCAAGAAAACTGGAGGTCGGGGCTTTACCGTGAAAGTCGCGCAGCGACCTCGTGGGAGCGGCGTCCCGCCGCGATGGGGTCGGGCGCGCAGCCGCGGCGTTCGAGGCCACCGCGGCACCGCATCGC
>NZ_CAIZIZ010000469.1 GCF_903933125.1 uncultured Lamprocystis sp.
CGACTGAAGTCGCACCTACACCCGAGCCGATGATGGGTGGTATCCGGTGTTCCGCAAATCACCTGAGCCCGAACGTCGCCGGAGCGCACGCGCGGTCACGTGCGCTTGAGGCTGACGGCATCGGGCCGTATTGTGCAACCGTCTCCATCGCCAGGCTGCCCGACCATGCTCAGTATCCGCCCACTCCCCGCCTTCGACGACAACTACATCTGGCTGTTGACCGAACCGCCCGGCGGCGACGCCGTGGTGGTGGACCCGGGAGACGAAGACCCGGTGCTGGAAGCCCTGGCCGTCGCGGGACTGCGGCTCACCGCCGTGCTGGTGACTCACCATCACGGCGACCATGTCGGCGGGCTTGATGAATTGCGCCAGGCGTTCCCTGGTCTCCCCGTCATCGGTCCGCGCGACGCGCGTATCCGCGCCCTGACCCAAAGCGTCGGCGAGGGCGATCAGGTGCAGCCGCCGGGTCTGAACACGCGCTTCAGGGTGCTGGAGGTCCCCGGTCACACGGCGAGTCATATCGCGTTCCTGGCCGACGGCGCGCTCTTCTGCGGGGACACACTCTTTGCCGGCGGCTGCGGCCGGGTCTTTGACGGCACCTTCGCGCAGTTGTCCGCCTCGCTGCGGCGCATCGCGGGCCTGGACCCGACGACCCGCTGCTACTGTGCACACGAATACACCCTGGCGAATCTCGGCTTCGCCCGCTGGGTGGAGCCGGAGAATCCGGCCCTGCGCGCCCGCACCCAGACCGCCGAGACGACCCGTGCCGCCGGTCTGCCGACGGTCCCTTCCAGCCTGGCCGAGGAACTCGCCACCAACCCCTTCCTGCGCACCGGCGAGCCGGGCGTCATCGCCGCGGCCGAGCGTTTCGCCGGGCACCCGCTCGTCGGCCACGCGGCGGTCTTCACCGCCCTGCGACAGTGGAAGGACACCAAGTACGATTGAGCACGGATCGCGCGTGATCGGGCCGCGGCACGCCCGGCACACGGCGCTTGAGCAGCAAGGTCGTGAGGAAAGCGGCCAAAGCCATCTCGCTTCGTCAGGCCACCAGCCCTATGCTTCCCTGGGTTCGCCTGCAAGCGGAGATACTGCCGCATGACGGGGGTGTGCTGGGGGTCCTGCGTGTTGCATGGGTATGGGGGCGGTGGCGGCCGGGACCGCAGTCTGGCCGCCTCCCGGATGCAATCGCAGGATGACTGGCAACGGGCCGGCTCAAGGGGCCGGCGCAAACACCTGTGACCAATCGTCCTTCATCGACACCAGCACCCAGCCGTTCTGCGGCGCGAGGTCCATTGCCTTGGCGAGCCGCCCGAATGGGCTCTTGCGATCATAGGCGTATTCCCGCTCACCATCGGTGTGATGAAGGATCAGGCCGAGCCGACGCCCCGCCCCGCCGGTCGTCCATTGCAGCATCTCCAGGTCCCCGTCGGAATTGCCGAAGGCCAGGATGGGCCGGCGACCGATGTGGCGCTGAATACCCACGGGCTTGCCGGCCCCATCATCAATGAAGGCCACCTTGGGCTCACGCACCACCACCGCCTTGCCGTCTCGCATCTCAAAGGCAAGCTGGATCTGGGAGCCGATCACCTGCTCCGGCGGGACGCCATAGACCGCCTCGGACCAGGGGCGCATGAAGTCGGCGCCGCCGCCGGAGACAATGAAGGTCTTGAAGCCGTTCCCGCGCAGATACTCCAGCAGTTCCAGCATGGGCTGGAAGACGACTTGGGTATAGGGCTGCTTGAAGCGCGGGTGGCGGGCAGCACCGATCCAGTCCAAGGTGATGGTCTCGAACTCGGCACTGGTCATGCCGCTGTGGGTCGCGATCACGAGTTGCAGCAGTCCCTCGGTCCCAGCGGCCCCCAGGGTTGCCAGGTCGCCCTCCAGGGCAGCTTTGAAAGGCTGCTGCGCTTGCCATTCGGGGTGCGAGGGCGCCAGGGCCTTCACCCGATCCAGTATGAAGGCGAGTTGGGTGTACATGGGCTGCTCCACCCACAGGGTCCCGTCGTTATCGAAGACGGCGATGCGCTGGGCCGGGGGCACGAAGTCCGGACTCCCGGCGTTCGTCACGTCGGTGACGAAGCTGGTAATGGCCTGCTTGGCGTGGCCGTCCTTCCAGGAGGGTAGCGGGTCAGCGGCCACGGACAGGGCTGCGAGGACCAAGGCGGCGAATAGAGAAAGTCGGTGCATTGCATGTCTCCTATTGCCCCGTGGGGGACGTGAACTTCCAGGTGACCTTGCCGGTCTGGATCAGCGCGCGCCCTGGCTCACCGGGCCGCTTGCCGTAGCGCAGCATGGCGATCAGATCAGTCATTTCATGCTGGCCCGTAACTCCACCAAGGCCTGGTCGAAGGTATCGACACGAATCAGACCGAGCCGGGGGAATTCCAGATCGATAATGACGTAAACCGCCACCGCCATCACACCCGCGAAACCGAGGATGTGGAGCCAACTGCGCGACTTGCTGCCGGCCATACCGAAGCCGGCCAGCAGTGCACTGGCCAGTGCCAAGGCAATCAGCATGGCATAGATGACGTAGGGCGGGTGCGTTTGTGTCGCCATCGTCCGCGTGGTGGTGATATCGAACATGTCGTTGAGCGCGGGCAACAGCAGCTTGACGGCATCGGGTGAGGCGCCCTCCCGTTGGCTCGCGGCGATGGCTTGCGCCCAGATCGTCGCCTGCAAGGCCGTCGCCTTGGCCAGTTCTGCGTGCGCTGCATCGAGATCCGTCAGCTTGCGGTAGACCGCCAGCCGGGAATCCAGATATTGCACGAAGCTGGCGCGGATGGCCGGTTGGGCGACGGCGGGGAGCAGGTCGAGCCTCAGCCAGGCGGTCCCGATGGCGTTGGTTTCCGCAACGATCAGGTCACGCCGCGCGTCGAAGCGCGACGCGGCCCCCGAGAAGGTGAAGGCGATCAGCAAACCCACCAGCGCGAAGACCGCGCCCTCGACGGCGCCGGTCCCGGTCTGCGCACCCACGGGATCGCTGGCCAGTCGCGCAATACCGAGCCGCCGGCCCAATTCCAGCATCGCCACGATACCAACAAATAGAAGAACCGCAAGGATTGCGGCGATCAGTATGGCATTCATGGTGAGGTTCCGGGTCGGGTCGATGGGGACGCACTGCCGCGACGCCAGCGCAAATAGGGAATTGAGATGACCGCGGAAGTCAGAATATAGGCGGCGACGATGACCGCGGTACGCGGACCGGGAAGCGCGGACGCCACCAGGATGGCGATCCCCAGGTGGCGGGTCGAGCAGGCAATCGCCAGTGCGGTGCGATCCTCCGCGGCCGGACCGCCGAGCAGATGTCCGATCGAGAGTGCGGCGAGGATCAGTCCGGCCAGCGCCAGCATGCCGGACCACTGGACATCGAGCAGCACCTCCCAGTGCAGGATCAGGAGTAAGAGCGCGCAGACGGTCAACAGCAGTCCCGCAATGGCCATGAGGCGATCCCCGAACCGGTCGGCAAAGGCCGGGAACCGCCACCGAATCAGCATGCCCAAGGCGAGCGGCAGGAAGAACGTCTTGGCGAACACCCATGCGACCCGCTCCGGATGGAGTTGGACCGGGTAGCCGAACCAGGGGCCGAGCAGCGCCAGCCAGGCGGGGACCAGGACGATCGCCAACAGGCTGGTGGTCACCACCAGGCTGAAGATGTAGGCCCCATCACCGATGTTCAGGAGCTTGCGCGGGAGCAGTGGTGCCCCGGCCGAGACCGCCAGCACCAGCAGACCCATTTCGACTCCCGGCGGGAGGGTCAGCAGGGTGACGAGCGTCAGGGCGACCAGCGGTACCAGTACATACATGGCGATCACCGAACGCAGCAGGAGCATGGGTCGGCGCCAGAGATAGGCAATATCCCTGGGTGTGCTGTCGATGCCGATGGCTAGGATGATGGCCGCGACGGACAGTTTGAGTAACAGGAGCAAGACTTCAGTCATATGACGTCATCGTCGTTGTCGTTGTCGTTGTCGAGGCGATCCTAGCGACCAGGATGGAAATGAAACAATTCGGGACTGGGCGGCTGCCCAGTCCCGCCGGTGGTGCCTAATTGCCCACCGGTCGATTCAACTGCTCTTCGATCTTGCTCAGGTTGAAGGAACCCGGGGTCTGGCTTGGCGGATAGTCCTTCATCGTCATGAGGAACTGCGCGGCCATGGCCTGGATTGGTGCGATCACGAACGGACGGTCGAGGAACCAGTCGTTATAGGTGTTGGAGTTGTGCTGGGCCTTCTCGAATGGATCACGGCGCAGGTTGAACAGCAGCGGAACGCGCAGTTCCGTGAAGGGCTCGCGCCAGACCCCGAAGGCCTCTCCGCGGTTCTCCAGGAAGACCACCTTCCAGTCCTGGTAGCGGGCGGCAACGACCTGACCGTCGTCGTTCACATACCAGAACTCGTTGCGCGGCGATGCTTTGACCTTCCCGCTGAGGTAATCGAGCTGGTTGTAACCATCGAGATAATTGCGGTAGTGGCGGCCGTTGAGGTCGGTGCCATTGCGCAGCTGCTCCTTGATGTCCGGTGCACCCGCGACCGCGGCGAAGGTCGGCAACCAGTCTTCGTGGGCGACGATGCCGTTGAACGTGGTGTTCGCCGGGAAATGGCCGGGCCAGCGCACGAAGGCCGGTACGCGATAGGCGCCTTCCCAATTCGAGTTTTTCTCGCTGCGGAAGGGCGTGGTGCCGGCATCCGGCCAGGTGTTGTAGTGCGGACCGTTGTCCGTGGAATACATGACAATGGTGTTGTCGGCCAGGCCCAGGTCATCAATGGCCTTGAGCAATTGCCCGACCTGGCCGTCATGCTCGACCATGCCGTCGCTGTATTCGTCCTGTCCGGAGATGCCGCGATGCTCGGGCCTCACATGGGTGCGAAAGTGCATGCGGGTCCCATTCCACCAGACGAAGAAGGGCTTCTCCGCCTTTGCCTGGCGGGTGATGAAGTCGATGGCGGCGGCGACGGTTTCATCGTCGATCGTCTCCATGCGCTTCTTGGTCAGGGGGCCCGTGTCTTCGATCCGCTGCCCGCCCTGGCCGTCCGCCCAGGTGTGCAGCACGCCGCGCGGTCCGAACTTCTTCTTGAATTCCGGATTCTTGGGGTAGTCCGTATTCTCCGGCTCTTCCTCGGCATTGAGGTGATACAGATTGCCGAGAAACTCGTCGAAGCCGTGCAGGGTGGGCAGGTGCTCGTCACGATCGCCCTGGTGATTCTTGCCGAATTGGCCGGTGGCATAACCCTGGCTCTTCAGCACCGTGGCCATGGTGACGTCGGTCTTCTGCCAGCCTTCCTTCGCACCCGGCATGCCGACCTTGGTCATGCCGGAACGCACCGGCACCGACCCGCCGATGAAGGCCGCGCGGCCCGCCGTGCAGCTTTGCTGCGCGTAGTAATCGGTGAAGCCGACGCCCTCGTTGGCGATCCGGTCGATATTGGGTGTCTGGTAGCCCATCATGCCGCGGTTGTTGTGGCTGATGTTCCAGGTGCCGATGTCGTCGCCCCAAATGACCAGGATGTTGGGCTTGTCGGCCGCGCCCGCGGGACTGATGACGGCGAGCGCGGCGCCGAGCGTCATCAGGGTCAAGACCAGCGCGGTCAGACCGCGCCGGTCACCCGGGCGGACCCGCGGGGCAGTAGATTCGGTTGGTCGTTGCTTCATCTTCCTCTGTCCTCTGTTGCTGTTGAATGGATGTCATCGGATTTGGCCGCCTACGGGCGTCGGTCTGGTCCTGCCTGGCGCGCCCTGGAAACCCGCGTCGCCAGCGACCGGGGCTCGCGTTACGTACCGCGTTTCTACTCCGGGCTCACGGGACCGAGCCGCAGGGTCAGGTAGGCCGACAGACCCTCGAAGGTCACCCCAGCCGCCCGCAGGCGTCGCAGCAAGGCCAAGGACGCCTCGTCCGCTTGGCGCAAGCCGTGCAGATCCAGGGTCAGCCTGGCGGACGGGTCACCACAGGTCCGCTCGAACTCGGCGAGTCCGTCGGCCTGTAACCGCCCGTCAACCTTGAGGGTCGTTCGCCGTTGGTCGTCGATACGTGTGATCCGAAAGGTCATGCGCTGACTCAAGGCAGGAATCGGGCCAATGCCGACAGAAACGCTCGGAATGAAGCAACCGACTGAGACGAAAGTTGAAAGGGTCAACCGGGGGTGCCGCGTGAGCGCCGTCTCGGGGTGCGAAGCGACGACATTCAACGATGCGGGTCGCGAAATATCGTAGCTCACGACATATCGTGAGATGTGGCTCCGTGACTTGGGTGATCGATGCGGTTCGAGTACTCACCGCATCCCGCGGGCCGGGGCTCGACCGCCGCACCATCGAACGATTCGACGACGTCCGAGCAGACTGGACCGTCACGCACTCTTGGGCACAGGAAGGCATAGGGCCGATTCCCTCGCCGCTTGCGCAGCGGCTGATCTGCCGCAGCCGTGATCGCCGACATCTCGCGTAGTCCGGTCGCTTCGCCTATGCTAGCGCCTATGCCTTTCGCTCCGGATCGATGACCCATGCAGACTGAACGCCATGTCCGCCTGTTTCGCAACGGTCGCAATCAAGCCCTGCGCATCCCACGGGGGTTCGAACTCGACGCGGACGAGGCGATCGTCAGCAAGGACGGCGAGCGCCTGATCGTTGAGCCGGTGAAGCGCCGTCCAGACCTCGCCACCCTGCTGGCCGGATGGACGCCGCTCGACGAGTCCCTGCCGGCGGTTGACGAGGGCTTGTTGCCCCTGGACGACATCCACCTCTAGCCATGGATGGGCTGCGCTACCTGCTCGACACCAACATCCTCTCCGCGCTGATCCGTCGGCCGCAGGGGTCGGTCGCAGCGATGCTCGCCCGGCGCGGCTACGCAACGGTCTGCACCAGCATCCTCGTGGCCGCGGAACTCCGCTTCGGCGCCCGGAAGCTCGGCTCCGACACCTTGAGCGAAAAGGTTGAGTCCCTGCTGGCTTCGATGCCAGTGCTGCCCCTGGATGCCGGAGCCGATCTGACCTACGCCCAAATCCGGCTCCAGCTGGAGCAGGCCGGGACGCCCATCGGACCCAATGACCTGCTGATCGCCGCGCACGCCCTGGCCCGCGGGCTGACCGTCGTCACCGACAATGTGGACGAATTCTCGCGGGTCGCCGAGCTGCGGGTGGAGAATTGGCTGGATAATCCGGCGCCCGCGCCGAAATGATCGGTACCAAGGCCGATCGCGCTCAACCGACCGCAGCGTCCGCTTTCAGACCGGATTCCTTTGCCGAAATGCAGCGACCGATTCACGGAGTCGAATATGCTTGAAGCGTTCATTGAACAATGGCGCCAACGCCGTTTGCAGACTTACCGAACGATGCCGGAGGATATCCGCGAGCATTTCAAGATCGAAGAGTCGGTGTTGGGAGGGGGGTATGAGTATCGGCAGATCGTGGAGTTGGTCCAGAACGGCGCCGACGCAATCTCGGAGGCGGATGCGTTCCCGTCCGATTCTGGCGCCCCAGCGGGCGACCAGGAGCCCCGGATTCACGTCCTACTGAGCGGGGATCGGCTCTATGTCGCCAATACCGGTGCGCCGCTCAGCCAGGACGGCATCGAGGCGCTGCTGCTATCGCATTCATCGCCCAAGCGCAGCAACCAGATCGGCCGCTTCGGTATCGGCTTCAAGTCACTGCTGCGGCTCGGTGGCAAGATCGACATTTTCAGCCGCGGCGTGTCGCTCCAATTCGACCCCGACCGGTGCCGCCAGACGATCCGCGAGGCTTGCTGCCTGGCGCCTGACCATGACGCGCCCGCACTGCGTCTCGCCTGGCCGCAGGATCGCGAGCAGGGAGAGCAGGCCGACCCTCGACTCAATGACTTCCGTTGGGCTACGACCGTCGTGCGAGCGGAGATTCGCGAACCCAGGATGCTGTCCCATATCGAGCAGGAGATTCGGCGTTTTCCAACTCAGTTTCTACTGTTCCTACCCGTCCCGGTGACCCTGGTTCTCAATCCCGGGAACGACGATGCGCGGCGACTCACCCGCCGAGCACAGGGTGAGCACATCGAACTTGCCGATGGCGAAGGCGCCTCGCGTTGGCGTGTCATCGAAAGGGAGATTCGAATTACCGACGCGGATGCGCGAAGCGACGCGACCCATCTACACCAACGCGATGCCGTGCCGCTGGCCTGGGCCATCCCGCTGGACGCCAAGCGCGAAGAGGCCGGGCGGTTCTGGGCCTTCTTTCCCACCGAGACCGAGAGCCGGATTCCCGGCATCCTCAATGCCCCCTGGAAGCTCAACAGCGACCGCAAGTCCATCATCAGCGGCGAGTGGAACCAGTCCCTGATGGGCGAGGCCGCCCGGCTCATCGCCGAGACCCTGCCCAGCTTGGCGGACGCCTCGGACCCAGGGCGGATGCTCGACTATTTCCCGCGTCAACTGAGCCGACAGGACGAGCCGGCGGCGACCTTGGTTGAGGCCCTGTGGGAGCGGATCGCGGACAGCGCGGTGATCCCGGACGGGGCTGCGACGCTGCGCTCGGGTCGTGACCTGTGGCGCCACCCTGTGGACGAAAGGGATCTACTGGTGCGTTGGAGTGGGCTCGCGAGTCAGGACGCGCTCGTCCGGTGGGTACATCCGACCTGTATCGAGGGCGACCGCAAGTCGCGCTTGGTCGAATTGGCCAAGCGTCTTGGCAAGGTGAGCGTCGCTCATGCTGTGGTGCCCAGCGTGGGGCAACCTATTTCTATCCCCGGTCTGCGATCAACCCCTCGGCCTCGGGTGCCATGCCCGTTGCCAAAATCCCCCGATGCGGAGGACCAGAGACCGTGCCTTGCGGTCGGATCTGCCGCCCGGTGGTTCGAAGAGATCGCATCCACCCATATCGATACGGCGAAGTCGGTACTCACCCTCGCCCGGGATTTTGCTCAATCACGCAAGGCAGATGAATGGAATTGGATGCGACCAAGGCTGACGATTATACCAAGCCGCGATGATCGCCTTTGCAACCCAGACAAGATTGTGATTGGCCGGCAAGATCAAGTCGTTCCCGATCAGCCATGTGTTGCGGACGCCTTGGTTTCCGACAAGGTTTCCTTAAATATTCTGGCCCAAGTGCTCTGTGTAAAGAGCATTTTGGATGATGACTGGCGGCTCGTGATCGAGCAGGCGCTGAGCGCGGCTACCGGTGCAGGATCGGAAGCATCGGATGAAAAATGGCGCAGCTTCTGGGAAACCCTGCGATGCGCAGCCGAGGGTGATCGCGTTGCCTTTGCAAAGAAACGCCGGGAGGACATTCGCGTGCGGCGACAGGATGAGACCTGGCAATCCCCGGATGCGGTTCTGTTGTCCGGGCGCATTGTTAGCGAGACCGACCAGGCAGAATGTAACCGCCATGTGCTGATCGATCTGGAGCAGCATCGTTCAGACGAGGCGGTCCTCAAGGCACTCGGCGTTGCCGATGTTCCAGCCGGAAAACGGAACGTCAGCGGGGATGAACTCTTGGCGTAAGTACTTCAAGTGAAATATCTGTAGCCCTCTATCAGCAATGAGCGAATTGGATACTGTACTTTTCGCCTACCGAACCTAGGATATCGCTAAGCGCCTGATCG